>JAICRS010000061.1 GCA_025966335.1 Nocardioidaceae bacterium | reverse complement strand
TTGTGGAGCACATTCAGCACCAGGTGGCTGAAAGACTCCGCAACATCGACCGCCCGGGCGGCCGCCTCTCCGTCCGCCGACTGCCCCACCCCACCCCTTCCCGGCCGGAGCGTCTGCCCGTTCGGTCCCAAACGGCTGTCCCAGGTCGCCGTGGAGAGCCATATGGGACCGAACGCGGCTGAACGTGAACCAGGGACCGCTCAGCACGAGGTTGTGGAGCACATTCAGCACCAGGTGGCTGAAAGACTCCGCAACCTCCACCCGCCGGGCGGCCAGACCCACCGTGCCCGGCTCCCGCTGCCGATTTCGCCCTCACCGAGGCCGCACGCTAAACTCTGCGAGGCCCAAGCGCTCGTAGCTCAACGGATAGAGCATCTGACTACGGATCAGAAGGTTGGGGGTTCGAATCCCTCCGAGCGCGCCACATGATGTTGCCTTGCATCTCGAACGGTCGGACCCGCCCGCCGGGCGAGCTGTCAGCTCGCGAATGCGCTGTGGACCCGTAGTTCAGCACGCGGATACTGATTCAGCTCCGCGCCGAGGACCACGGGTCTGTCGAAGGCGCTTGACGGTCCGAGGACACGAGAGCCCGGATCCCTACGGGACCCGGGCTCTCACGCGTCTGGAGGAGCTGCGGTGGCTAGTGCTTGCCGAACTCGCCTGCGGACTTCGTCCGTGGCCTGAGCACGAACAGCCCCTCCTCGACGCCGGACACCACGACGGTGCCGGAGTCGAAGAACGGGTAGTTGCCCCAGGTGCCGGCGAAACCGGTGTGATCGTCGGCCGGGTAGACGTCGAAGAAGCCGCGCTCGGTGAGACGACCCTGATCGACCTGGAACGTGTCGTTGATACGCAGACCAGAGGTGTAGTTGCTCTGGTAGGCGAGGCCGTCCTTGATGAAGATGTTGTGGTCGATCGACGGGTTGCCGTCGTTGTCCATGCCGATCAGCTCAGGGTTGTCGAGATCGTTGAGGTCCCAGACGTAGGTCGTCGTGCCGTCGACCGTCTCGGCCAGCTCGTCGAGCTCGTCACCGAGCAAGAAGTAGGCGTGGTCCTCGGTCAGCCATCCCTGGTGCGTGTAGGCGGAGGTGTCGTAGCCGACCCTGGCGAGCTGCTCCACGGCCGACTTGTCGGTGACGTCGAGCACGGTGACGGTGTCTTCGTTCGATGCGATGCAGATTTCGCGACCCGTGTGGTCGGCATCCGGCCCGGCGTACTCGACGCACTGGATGTCGTGGGTGTAGCCATCACCGCCGTAGCAGCCGATGAACTGCGGAGCCTTCGGGTCGGAGATGTCGTACATGATCGGACCGCCGTCAACATCGGAGCAACCCGGCGCGGTCACGCCACGTACGGCGCCGATCACATAGAGGGTCTCGCTGTCCTCGTTGATCGCGATGTTGTGCGACTGCCCGAAGTCGGTGATGTGCGCGTCCATGGTCCACTCGCGGGGCTCGGTCACGCCGCGAAGCCGCGTGAGGTCGAAGACCTGGACGCCGTGTCCGGCGGCCTCGGAGCCGATGAACACGTGGTTCCCCGAGGTCTTGAGGTCACCCCAGATGTTGCCGCCGTTGCCCGGAACGACGGTCGGCAGGTTGCCGAGGTACGTCGGGTCGTAGGGGTCGGTGATGTCCACGAAGGCTGTGCCCTCGTACAGGCGGACCAGGGCGTACTCACGATCTGTCTCCGGATCGGTCCAGCCCCACACGTCGTTCGCCCAGATGCTGCCGCCGAGCTCGGCCAGGGGTACGAACGAGGCGAGGTCGACCTTGTGGCACGCGAAGATCTCCGCCATGCCGTCCTCGCACCGGACGTCGGTCATCCGTTCCTGTGGCACGCCCCCGGGGCTGACCTCCTCCGCGACGAGGTCGAAGCCTGCCTCCTTACCGGTGCCATCGTGCGTGGGATGGCCGAATGCCGCTGTCATCGAACCGATCAGTGTCGCTACTGCGAGCCCTGCTGTCATCGTCAACCTGGTAGGTCGTCTCACGTGCGTCCCTCCGAAAAGGTAAAGGAAAAGTAAAAGCCCGCCGAGGCTATGGTGCGGGTCACATGCCGCGATAGGGGCGAAGCGGACGTCTTTACCATTTCGTGACCTTCAGGACACCTGCCGGCGGACCCGGGTCGCCTGACGTCGACCAAGCGGGTCGCCGGAGCCTGAGCCGTCGTGTTTTCGTACGCCCTGTGCCATGGTGAGACTCGAACCGTCCCGCTTCAGGAGCCCGCCTCATGACCGACGCACGACCACCCGTCCCGCCGTTCACCAAGGACGACGCCATCAAGAAGGTGCGGGGCGCCGAGGACGGGTGGAACACCCGGGACCCGGAACGAGTCGCGCTGGCGTACACCGAGGACAGCCGCTGGCGGAACAGGTCCGAGTTCCTCAACGGCCGCACGGAGATCATCGCCTTCCTGACCCGCAAGTGGCAGCGCGAGCTCGACTACCGGCTCATCAAGGAGATGTGGGCGTTCGGGGACGACCGGATCGCGGTGCGCTTCGCCTACGAGTCGCATGACGACACAGGGTCCTGGTTCCGCTCCTATGGCAACGAGAACTGGGAGTTCGACGAGAACGGCCTGATGCGGCGGCGGCACGCGAGCATCAACGACGTCCCGATCGACGAGTCGGAGCGCAAGTTCCACTGGGACCTCAGTGGTCCGCGGCCCATCGAACACCCCGGCCTCAGCGACCTGGACCTGTGACACCGCCCATGAGCCAGGCCGCATAACCACTCGCCGAACCCGTCGCGAGGTGTCGGCGCGGTAACGCTTGGTTAACGAACGATAACGGCCCAGCCTGAGGGTGCTTGCGCCATCCGGACTGCAGGGCGACGTTGGAAGGAGCCCATCCAGCTACCGGAAACGGAGAGCCACCCATGCTCACCATCACCGAGAACGCGCGCGACTACGTTCGGCAGATCCCGAGCCAGCCCCTGCTTCCCTCGACAGCGGGTCTGCGCATCTCCAGCCCGCAGGCCGCAGTCACGCAGCTCACTGTGCGGATCGAGCAGGAGCCGCACCGCGGCGACAAGGTGTTCGACTACGACGGCGCCCGGATCTTCCTCGGCCCGAACGCTCTGGACGCCGTGCGCGGCAAGATGCTCGACGCCGTTCTCGATGACTCCGGCCGGATCCAGTTCCAGCTGACGCCGCAGGCGATGGCGGTCGCCGACGCGCAGGTCGCCTGAGACCGGAGCGGTCAGCCCCGCAACCGCACCGACAGGCAGGTCACGCACCCCTCGAGGCGCTCGTACTCGCTGATGTCGACCACGACCGGCTCCAGCCCGCGGTCGGCGAACAGCCGCGCGGTCTCCGGCGCGGACGCGGCCATCAGCACGCGCTCGTCGTCGAGGAGTACGACGTGCGCGCCGGACTCCTCCGGGACGGCGAGGAACCTGTCGAAGACGATCGGGTCGTCGACGAGCGGCAGGAAACCGACCACCGTCCCGTCCGGCAACGCGGTGACTGCGCTCTTGAGGTGCAGCACCTTGCTCACCGACACCCCGACCACCCGGGCACCCAGCGGCTCCAGGTGTGACCGCAGCTGCTCCAGCCCGGCGGCGTTCGTCCGGCCGCCCTGGCCGGCATAGATGGTGTCGCCGACCTTCAGCACGTCACCGCCGTCGAGGGTTCCGGGCTCCTCGATGTAGGCGAGCCGGTAGCCCTGAGCGGCGACCGCCTTCTCCGCATCGGCCGTCTCCGCCCGTCGCGAGGCCGCACCCGGCCGGGCGACCACGGCGAGGTCACGGAACACGACCATGGTGTCCTCGACGAACACGCTGTCCGGGCAGTCGTCGGCCGCAGGCACCTCGACGGTGGCCCACCCGTTGACCTCGAGCGCCGCGACGTAGTCGGCCCACTGCCGCTCGGCCAGGGCCACGTCGACCGCGGTCCGCTCGATGTGGGTGACCAGGCCGTCGGCGAGACGTGGACCGGGGCGCCGTACCAGTGCCGCGCGAGAGACCATGGCGCCGAGCATCGCACACGGCGACGCGGAGCCTGCCGGCCTCAGCGCAGCGGGTTGAACGCCGCCAGCTCGGCCGGCACGCGACCGGTCACCATCTGCTCGGCGAGCAGCTGGCCGGTGGCAGGACCGAGGGTGATGCCCCACATGCCGTGCCCGCCGGCCGCGTAGACGCGGGGGGACCGGGTCGCCCCGACCAGCGGGAGGCCGTCGGGCGTGCACGGACGGGCGCCGACCCACTCGTCCTGCCGGGCGTCGAGGTCGGCCCCTCGCAGCAGCGGCTTCGCGGCCTCGGAGATCGCACCGATCCGGCGCGCGTCGAGCGGCGCATCGGGAGCCCGGAACTCCATCATTCCCGCGACGCGCAGCCGGTCGCCGAGCGGCGTGCAGGCCACCCGCTGTGCCGGGAAGTACACCGGCCCGCTCGGGACATGCTCGATCGGGATGCTGAAGCTGTAGCCCCGGCCGGCCTGCACGAGCGTCCTCACCCCGAACCGGCGCGCCAGGTTCCCGAGCCAGGCACCCGTGGCGAGCACGACCGCGTCGTACGACGCACCGTCCACCTCCACCTTGGAGCCGCGGTCGACGATGTCGTCCACGGTGACCCCGGAGCGGATCACGCCGCCGCGGGCGCTGACCGAGTCGGCGAGGGCGTGCACGTACTCACCAGGGTTGATGAACCGCTGGTCGTGCAGGCGGATGGCGGCACCGACCTCGTCGGACAGCGACGGCTCGACGCCACGGGCTTCGTCGCCGTCCAGCACGTCGAACTCGATGCCCTGACCCGCCCGGTGGATCTGCTCGATCTCCTCGAGCAGGGTGGTCCGCTCATCGGCGGTCCGGTAGGCGGCCAGGAAAGACTTTGCCTCGTGCGTCGGGGCCGCCACCCCGTTCTCGCCGAGCACGTCGAAGGCCGCCAACGACCTGCGGTTGATCGGCACGAGGGCCTGCATCGCCCGCTCCCAGCGCCGGGCGGTGCTGTTGCGCGCGAACCGGGTCAGGAACGAGACCAGCCGCGGGTTCGCGGTCGGCGGGACGTAGACCGGTGAGGACGGGCTGAGCACCGCGCGGACACCGTACTTCAGCACCGCCGGCTCGGGCAGCGGCGTGGTGATGCCGGGCGTGAGCCATCCGGCGTTGCCCCACGACGAGCCGGCCGCGACGCCCTCGCGGTCCAGCACGGTGACCGAGACGCCGTGCTCCTGGAGGAACCATGCGGTCGACAGCCCGACCATGCCGGCTCCGACGACGGCGACGTGCTTGGGGGTGGAGGTGTGCTCAGCCATACCTTCGATGGTGCGACGGGCCACAGCGGAAGTCATGGTCTCGCGGCACTCATGGTTGGCCGAACCGTTGTCCTGCCAGCACAATGGGCGGGTGAGCTCAGCGTTGGACGTGGTGACCGCCATCGGCCCCTCGGTGTTCGAGGTGGTCGTCGCCGGCGACGGTAGGGACGAGGTCGGCGACGTCCACCTCGTCGAGCCCGGCCAGGACTCGGTCGGGCACGCCGGCGACCTGGTGCTCGGCATCGGGGCCGGCGACGACGCGGTCGCGCTGGTCGGCCGGTGCGCCGCCGGCGACGCCTCCGGGCTCGTGCTGCGGGCTGCGGCGATCACCGAAGCGGTCCGGGCGGCGGCGGAGCGGCACGGCCTGCTGCTGGCGGGCCTTCAGGAGGGGGTCTCCTGGTCCCACCTGGTCTGGATGCTGCGCGGGGTGATCGACCGGGCCGCGGCGCCCGCCTCCCCGGCCGCCGGGGACGCCGGCGTGCACAACGACCTGTTCGTCCTCGCCGACGCGGCCGCCGCCATCGTCGACGCCCCGGTCACCATCGAGGACCATCAGTCGCGGGTGCTCGCGTACTCGTCCGGCCAGAGTCTCACCGACACGGCCCGGGTCTCCACGATCGTCGGCCGCCGCGTGCCGCCCGACGTGGTCGCGCACTTCCGCGCCCGCGGCGTGTTCCGTCGCCTGGCGCGCTCGAGCGAGCCGTTCCTGGTCCCCGAGGGCCCCGACGGGACGCTGCCCCGGCTGGTGGTTCCGGTCCGCGCGGGCGACGAGTGGCTCGGTTCGATCTGGGCAGTGGTCTCCGGCCCGGTCCCGCCGGAGGTCACCGCGGAGCTCAGCAACGCCGCGTCCGTGCTGGCGCTGCACCTGCTCCGGCTGCGCGCACAGGCCGACGTGGCCCGGCGCAACGCCGTGGAACGGATCCGCGCGGCGCTGCGCCGGTTCGACCCCGCGGCGTCCCAGGACCTGACCCTGCCGCCCGGCCCGTGGCGGGTGGTCGCGCTGGCCGCGCCTCCTGGGGCGGACCCGGCGCAGCAGATCGACCTGTGGACCGCGACCTGCCGGCGCTACTCCTGGGCCGATCCGCTGCTCGCCGACTTCGACGGCACCGTGTTCGCGATCGTGACCGAGGGAACCGCCCCCGGGTCGTGGACCTGGCTGCAGCGACTGGTCACCGAGGCGCACGAGGACGAAGCCTGGGTCCGGGCCGCGGCGGGTGGTCCGGCGGCCACGGTCGCGGACCTGCCGGGCTCCCGGACCGAGGCGGCCGAGACCCTGCCGATCCTGGTGGACACCGACGGTCCGCTGCTCGCGTTCGACGACGCCTGGGTGGCCCTGACGGTGCGCCGCGCGACGTCGAACCTGGACCTCGCCACCCTGGACGGACCCGTCCCGGTGCTCCTCGACCACGACGAGCGGCACGGTACGGCGTACGCCCCCACCCTTCGGGCCTGGCTGGCCTACATCGGTGAGCCACAGCGGGCCGCCCGTGACCTGCACGTGCACCCGAACACGTTGCGGCACCGGATGAAACGGCTGGCGGAGCTGGTCGACCTCGACCTCGCCGACCCCGGCCAGCGGTTGGCGCTGCAGCTCCAGCTCGAGGCCGCCCGGCTGCGATAGTGAGGGCCATGCGGATGTTCGTGGCCGTGCTTCCGCCGCCGGAGGCGCTCGAGGACCTGGCCGAGTTCCTCGGCCCGCGCCGCGAGGCCGAACCGGGATTCCGGTGGACCGTCGAGGACCAGTGGCACATCACCCTGGCGTTCATGGCGCAGGTCGCCGACCGCCACCTCGACGACCTGCTCGCCCGGCTGGAACGAGCTGCCGCGCGACGTACCGCGTTCGACCTGACGGTGCTCGGCGGCGGAGCGTTTCCGAACGCCGGACGGGCAAAGGTGCTGTACGCCGGCCTGGACGCCGGCGCGCACCGGGAGGAGCTGACCCGGCTCGCGACCGGGGCAAGGGCGGCCGGGAACAAGGCCGGCGCCGACGCTGACGGAGGCCGGTTCCACCCGCATCTGACGCTGGCCCGGATCGGCCGGCCGATGGACGTGACCAGGTGGGTCCGGCTGCTGGGCTCCTACCGCGGACCGACCTGGTCCGCGGACGAGATCGCGTTGGTGCAGTCGCATCTCGGCGAGGGGCCACGCCGCCGGCCGCGCTACGAGACCGTGGCGGCGTTCCCGATGCGGCCGAGACCCGAGCCGGAGTAGCGTGACTCACATGAGGATCGCGGTGCTCGGCACCGGCGCGGTCGGCCGCACGCTGGCCCCCGCGTTCGTCCGGCTCGGCCACGAGGTGCGCGTCGGCACCCGGGACCCCGCCGCCACCCGTGAGCGCGAGGACTGGACGCTCGACGTCCCGCTGGTCCCGTACGGCGAGGTGGCCGATGCCGCGGAGCTGGTCGTCAACGCCACCAACGGCCAGGTGTCGCTGGACGCGCTGAGCGAGGCAGGCGCGGACGCCCTCGCCGGCGTGGTGCTGCTCGACGTCGCGAACCCGCTCGACTTCTCCGCGGGCTTCCCACCGACGTTGACGGTCAAGGACACCGACTCGCTCGCGGAGCAGATCCAGCGTGCCTACCCCGGGGCGCGGGTGGTCAAGGCGCTGAACACCGTGAATGCCGGGGTGATGGTGGACCCGAAGCGGGTGGGCGACGGCGGCACGACGATGTTCCTCGCCGGTGACGACGCCGAGGCCCGGGCGCTGGTGGCCGAGCTGCTCCGGGCACTCGGGTGGCGCGACATCATCGAGTTCGAGCAGCTGTCGGCCGCCCGCGGGATGGAGATGTGGCTGCCGCTGTGGGTACGGCTGATGGGGCAGCTCGGAACCGCCGACTTCAACCTGCGGATCGTCCGCCGGGAAATCGAAACCTCCCCGTAATCCCCGCATGGCAGGGTGTCGGTGCAATGCGCCTGTATTGATCACCCCGACGGGATAGTGTCGAGGGCAGGCCGAGCCTGGAGGGGGCTGACCGGGAAGATGCCGTACCTGCTGCGTGTCGAGCTGCCCGACGTGCCTGGGTCACTGGGCCGGGTGGCCACCGCGATCGGTGAGGCCGGCGGTGACATCGAGGCGATCGAGATCGTCGAGAAGTCGCCGGAGGGCACCGCGGTCGACGACGTGCTCCTCGAGACCGCGCCGGGCGTGATGCCCGACTCGCTGGTCTCCGCCTGCAACCAGCTGGACGGCGTGCAGGTGCTGTGGATCTCCCGGTACGGCGCCGGTGGCAACCTGTTCCTGGACCTGGAGGCGGTGGAGACGCTGACCGCGACCCCCGGGACCGCCCTCGACGAGCTGATCGACCTGCTGCCGATCACGTTCCGCGCCGACTGGGCGCTGCGGGTGCGGCGCACCGACGCCGGGGTCAAGATCCTGCATGGCACCTCCGCGGCCCCGGACCTGATCGACGGCGAGGTCGCCTGGTTCCCGTTGGGACGGGCCGCGCGGCTCGAGGTCCCCGAGGACTGGGAGCGGTGGACGTCCACGCTCGTCGCCGCGGCTCCCCTGGGGGACGACGGCGAGGAGCTGGTGCTGTTCGGGCGACGCGGCGGTCCGGAGATCCTCGACTCCGAGCTCGCCCGCCTCGGCCACCTGGCCGCGCTGGCGGTGTCCATCGCCAGAGCCGGCTGATCGTGGGCGCGCAGTTCGGCAAGGAGACCAACGAAGCCGGCTCCTTCCGGCGCCAGCCGAACCGGTTCACCGACCGGCCGTCGAACGACCCGGACGCCCGCTGGCCGATCGAGGCCGACCGCTACCGGCTGATCTGGTGCCGCGCCTGTCCATGGGCACACCGGTCCCGGATCGTCCTGGGCCTGCTCGGCCTGGACCGGGTGATCTCGATCGGCACCGTCGACCCGCTCCGCGACAAGGCCGGCTGGCGGTTCACCCTCGACCCGGACGGCCGGGATCCGGTGCTCGGCATCCGGTACCTCGCCGACGCCTACCGCGCCACCGATCCGTCGTACGACGGGCGGGTGACCGTGCCCGCGCTCATCGACGTCGAGTCCGGCCTGGTGGTCAGCAACGACTTCCCGCGGATCACGCTGGACTTCTCCACCGAGTGGGCGGTGTTCCACCGGCCCGGGGCACCGGACCTGTACCCCGAACCGCTGCGCGAGGAGATCGACCGGGTCAACGAGGTCGTGTTCCTCGACGTCAACAACGGCGTCTACCGGTGTGGCTTCGCCACCTCCCAGGAGGCCTACGAGGAGGCGTTCACCGCGCTGTTCGACCGCCTCGACTGGCTGTCGGAGCGGCTCTCGACAGCGCGCTACCTGGTCGGCGACTCGATCACCGAGGCCGACATCCGGCTGTTCACCACGCTGGTCCGGTTCGACGCCGCCTACCACGGCCACTTCAAGTGCAACCTGCGCAAGCTCACCGAGATGCCGGTGCTGTGGGCCTACGCCCGGGACCTGTTCCAGACGCCGGGGTTCGGTGACACCGTCGACTTCGCGCACATCAAGCGGCACTACTACTGCACGCACGACAAGATCAACCCGAACCACATCGTGCCCGCCGGTCCGGACGAGTCCCTCTGGCTGACGCCGCACGGCCGAGGCTGAGGGTCACAGCCGCACATAAGTCCTGTTGTGCCACGGGCGGATTCACGCGAGAACCGTGCAACAAGGGCACACGTGTGTGGTTGTGACCGGCTGGTGAAGTGAGGCCTAGTCTGAGCAGGTGGATCCCTATGCCGCCGCAAAGGAGGCCGCCGCTCGCATTGCGGAGCTGACCGGCCGGCCCTCGCACGAGGCCGCGGTCGTCCTCGGCTCCGGCTGGGGTCCGGCCGCGGCTGGCCTCGGTGAGCCGGACACGTCGTTCCCGATGACCGAGCTGCCCGGTTTCCTCGCGCCGGTGGCCGAGGGGCATGCCGGAGAGGTCAGGTCCTACGACGTCAACGGCGTGGCCACGCTGGTGTTCCTGGGCAGGACCCACCTGTACGAAGGACATGGCCCGCGCCCCGTCGTACACGCGATCCGCACGGCGGCCGCAGCCGGCGTACGTCTCGCCGTCCTCACCAACGCCAACGGTTCCCTGCGCGACGAGTGGCCGCTGGGACAGCCGGTGCTGGTCCGCGACCACATCAACCTGGCCGCGTCCTCGCCGCTGGAGGGCGCCCGGTTCGTGGACCTGACCGACGCCTGGTCACCGCGGCTGCGGACACTGGCTGGCGAGCTCGACCCGTCGCTCGCGGAGGGGGTGTACGCGTTCCTGCGCGGACCGCACTACGAGACCTGGGCGGAGGCAGAGTGGCTGCGACGCGTGGGTGCTGACATGCTCGGCATGTCGACGGTGCCGGAGGCGATCGCGGCCAGGGAGCTCGGCATCGAGCTGGTCGGGATCTCCACGGTCACCGCGATCGAGGGCACCGCGTCCGGGATCGACCCGAGCGAGGTGGTGAGGATCGCCGAGCGTACGGCCGAACGGCTCGGACCGCTGGTCGCGGAACTGATCACGAAGGGTGTGCGGAGATGAGTGGGACCAAGGATGTGACCCCGGGCCAGCTGCCGTCCGGGACACCGGCACCGGCTGCGCGAGCTTTCGCCGTGGAGGCCAACGGCCTCAACGTGATCGCCGAGTCCGAGCGCAAGGGCAGGCCGGCGGACCTGTTCTGGCCGTGGTGCGCGGCCAACATCTCGGTGTTCGGGGTGAGCTGGGGCGCGTTCGTGCTCGGTTTCGGGCTGTCGCTGCCGCAGGCGCTCGCGGCCGGAGTGATCGGGGTGGTGGCCAGCTTCCTGCTCGTGGGCCTGGTCTCGATCGCCGGCAAGAAGGGCTCGGCACCCACCCTGGTGCTGTCCCGCGCACCGTTCGGGATCAAGGGCAACCTGGTCCCAGGGGTGGTCTCCTACCTGCTGCTGGTCGGCTGGGAGATCGTCCTGGTCGCGCTGGCTACGCTCGCGACCGCAACCGTGTTCGGCCGGCTCGGCTGGAGCGACGGCGACCTCACCAAGGTGATCGCCTTCCTCGTGGTGGCCGGGATCATCGTGGCCGCCGGCATCCTCGGCTTCGACGCGATCATGAAGCTGCAGAAGTGGCTGACGATCATCACCATCGTGATCACCGTCGCCTACATCGGGCTGACCCTCGACGAGGTGAGCTGGGCGACCGCGACCAGCGCCCCGAACGCGGGCATCACCGCGGTGATCGGTGCGCTGATCATGGTGATGACCGGCTTCGGGATCAGCTGGGTCAACGCCGCCGCCGACTACTCCCGCTACCTGCCGCGCAGCTCGTCGACCGGCGGCGTGGTCGGCTGGAGCACCTTCGGCGCGAGCCTTCCCGTGGTGGTGCTGATCGTCTACGGCATCCTGCTCTCGGCCTCCGACCCCGGCTTCAGCGAGGCCGTGGCCGCGGACCCGATCGGAGCGCTGACCGGCATCCTGCCCACCTGGTTCCTGGTGCCGTTCGCGGTGGTCGCCGTCGCCGGACTGGTCTCGGGTGCGGTGCTCGACATCTACTCCTCCGGCCTCACCCTGCTCGCGATCGGGCTGCCGACGCCGCGCTGGGTGGCGGCCGCGATCGACGGCGTGCTGATGATCCTCGGCACCATCTACGTGGTCTGGGTCGCCGACAACTTCCTCAGCGCCTTCCAGGCGTTCCTGATCACCCTCGGCGTGCCGATGGCGGCCTGGTGCGGGATCTTCCTGGCCGACCTGCTGCTGCGGAAGCGTGAGTACGAGGAGCCGAAGCTGTTCGACCCGTCGCTGCCCGGCGGCTACCGCACCGTCCGGTGGGAGTCGGTCGGCCTGCTCGCCTTCGCCACGTTCGTGGGCTGGGGCCTGGTCATCGACACCCTCGACGCGACCCCGGTCCTCGACTGGCTGGGCTACCTGCTCGGTCCGCTCGGCCTCGGTGGCCGCGACGGCGACTGGGCGTTCTCCAGCCTCGGCGTGCTCGCCGCTCTGCTGATCGGGTTCCTCGGCTACCTCTTGCTCGGCCGGTCCGCGGTCCGCGACCAGGAGGCCGCACCGACCCCCACGCCCCCCACCTACCCCGTTGAGGCGTGACCTTTTCGCGGTCGAGACGCGAGGTTCTCGCGGTCGAGACGCGAGGTTCTCGCGCCCCGGCGTACGGCGGTCAGGTGACGGGCTCGAGGACGAAGACCGGGATCTCGCGATCGGTCCGGAGCTGGTAGTCGGCGTAGTCCGGGAACGCGTCGACCGCACGCCGCCACCACTCGCGCCTCTCCTCGCCGGTGGCCTCATGCGCGACGAACTCGCCTCGCGAGGGGCCGTCCTGCAGCTCGACCGTGGAATTCGCGCGGAGGTTGTGGTACCAGACCGGATGGGTCGGCGCACCGCCCTGGGAGGCGACGACGGCGTAGCGGCCGTCATGCTCGACGCGCATCAGCGGTGTCTTGCGGAGCTTGCCGGTGCGTGCCCCGACGGTGGTCAGGACGACCACGGGCAGGCCACGCATCGTGGTCCCCTCCGTCCCGCCCGACGTCTCGTAGAGCTCGACCTGTTCGCGGGCGCGTCGACTGGGACTGGGAACGTACTCACCGACAAGAGGCATGCCTCCACTCAACCGGATGGACTGCAGGTTTCAAGCGACCGGACAGGTCGGTGCCACCTGCCCTGGCGATAGCCTGCCTGCCATGTCCGATGGCGCAGCGATCTCCGAGATCTTCGACCCGACCGCCTGGAAGCAGGTTCCCGGCTTCGACGACCTGACCGACCTCACCTACCACCGTGCGGTGGAGCACGGCACGGTCCGGATCGCCTTCGACCGGCCCGAGGTGCGCAACGCGTTCCGGCCGCACACCGTCGACGAGCTGCTTCGCGTGCTCGAGCACGCCCGGATCTCCAGCGACGTCGGTTGCGTGCTGCTCACCGGGAACGGTCCGTCCCCGAAGGACGGTGGCTGGGCGTTCTGCTCGGGCGGCGATCAGCGGATCCGCGGCCGCGCCGGCTACCAGTACGCCCAGGGTGAGACCGCAGAGACCGTGGACAAGGCCAAGCTCGGCCGGCTGCACATCCTGGAGTGCCAGCGGCTGATTCGGTTCATGCCGAAGATCGTGATCTGCGTCGTGCCCGGCTGGGCCGCGGGTGGCGGGCACTCCCTCCATGTG
>JAICRS010000202.1 GCA_025966335.1 Nocardioidaceae bacterium | reverse complement strand
TGGTCGCGGTGTTCATCCCACCGCTGAACACCACCGGCGAGGAGGTCGCGAACGTCCTGGCCGCGGTGGGGGAGCAGTCCGACAAGCCGCTGGTCTCCACGTTCCTCGCCACCGAGGGCGTGCCCGAGCTGCTGCGGGTGCCCGACCTGGCCGGCAGCACGGCCGGGCGCGGGTCGGTCCCGTCCTACCCGGCCCCGGAGGCGGCGGTCCGCGCGCTGGCCCGGGTGGTGGAGTACGCCGCCTGGCTCGGCAAGCCCGAGGGTGACCTGGAGATCCCCGAGGAGGTCGACGCGGGTCGTGCCCGGCGCCGCGTGAACGAGATCCTGATGGACTCCCGGGAGGGTCGCGACCTGACCTTCGACGAGCTCCGCGACGTCCTGGACGCCTACGGCATCGACCTGTGGGAGCGGCTCGAGGTCGACTCGGTGGAGGCGGCCGTTGCCGCCGGCGAGAAGCTCGGGTGGGACGTCGTGCTCAAGGCCACCGCCGAGCACCTGCGGCAGCGGCCCGACCTCGCACACGTGTGGCGCAACATCGACAACGAGGCCGAGATGCGCGACGCGTGGAAGACCATGCACCAGATCATCGACGACCCGACCATCGCCGGGTTCATCGTGCAGAAGGTGGCCGCGCCCGGCGTACCCGTCGCCCTCGGCGGCATGGAGGACCCGCTGTTCGGTCCGGTGGTCTCGTTCGGTGTCTCCGGTGCGGCGACCGAGCTGCTCGGCGACAAGGCGTACCGGATCCCGCCGATGCACCGGGGCGAGGCCGCGGAGATGGTCCGCGAGATCCGGGCGGCGCCGCTGTTGTTCGGCTACCGCGGCAGCGAGCAGGTCGACGTCGCGTCGATCGAGCACCTGCTGCTGCGGCTCGCGCAGCTGAAGAACGACCTGCCCCAGGTCAGGTCCCTCGAGCTGAACCTGGTGCTCGCCGGGGCGCAGGGCGCGACCGTGCTCAACGCGGTGGGCCGGGTGGAGCCGGTGACCGACGCCCGGTCGGACTGGTTCGTGCGCCGGCTGAGCACCCAGGCCGGTGACACCGGGCACGGGTGAGGCCGGCCCGGCGTGGGCTGACGGCCGGCGTGGGCTGACCACTGGGACCGGCAGTCGGGCGAGTGCGGCGGCAGGTTCCCGCCTGGAGCGACCGCTCTGGTCGCCCGAGTGCCGGTTTCAGGGGTTGCCTCGAGGGGTGGTCGTACGCCGGCCGGGGCCGCTGTGGCCGAGTTCACGGCGCGGCGAGACGTAATTCGTTGGCGCCGGATCTGCCTCTTACCGGACAATTCTCCGTCGTGACCATGCCCCTCGTCCCGGAACAGCCGGTGGCCACCCGCCTCGACCCGCTGGTGAAGCGCCTCTTCGTCGGTATCGCGTTCTCGTCGCTCGGCAGCGGGCTGACCATGCCGTTCCTCTACGTCTACCTCGCCCAGGTGCGCGGCATCGAGACCGCGACCGTGGGGCTGCTGTTCGCGTGGATGGGGCTGCTCGGGTTCATCGGCTCGCCGCTCGGCGGCACGCTGATCGACCGGTTCGGGCCGCGGCCGGTGATGATCGTCGGGCTGACCGCCGAGGCACTCGGCGTCGCCTCGCTCGCCTACGTCCAGAACACCTGGCACGCGTTCATCGTCGCCTCGTTCATCACCCTCGGCACGGTCGGCCTCTACCCGGCCGCCACCGCGATGCTGACCCGGCTGGTTCCCGAGGATGCCCGCGAGAAGGTCTACGGCTTCCAGTTCATGCTGCTCAACGCCGGGCTCGGGGTCGGCGGCATGGTCAGCGGGATGCTGATCCACATCGACGACGTGTCGTCGTTCGAGCGGCTGTACTTCCTGGACGCGCTGTCCTACGTCGCCTACATCGTGGTCGTGGTCAGCCTGCCCCGCGGCACCGGCGCGATGCGCAAGAAGGACGCCGAGGAGCAGATCGGCCCGCAGCCCGGGTGGGGCGAGGTGCTCCGGGACCGGACCCTGATCCGGGTGGTGACGATCTCGATCGTGATGATCACCTTCGGTTACGCGCAGTTCGAGGCGGGGTTCACCGCCTACGCGACCGAGGTGGCCGGCGTACCCGCCCGGATGCTCGGTTGGGCGTTCGGCGCCAACACCGCGGCGATCGTGGTCGGCCAGCTGGTCGCGCTGCGGATGATCAAGGGCCGGCGACGGACCAGCATGCTCGCGCTGTGTGCCGCGATCTGGTCGGCGTCGTGGGCGGTGATCGGGTTCTCGGACGCAGCGAGCGGCTGGGTCGCGGTGGCGATGGTGATCTTCGGGCTCGGCCTGTTCGGGCTCGGTGAGACGTTGTGGGCCCCGGTGGCGCCGGCGATCATCAACGACCTCGCCACCGAGGAGCTCCGCGGCCGCTACAACGCCCTGCAGGGGATGACCTGGACGGTGGCGATGATCATCGGCCCGGCACTGAGCGGGCTGCTGATCGGCAACGGCCACGAGCACGTCTGGGTGGCCTGCACGGTGGGCGGTACGGCGCTGGCGGCCGTCCTGTTCCTGAACCTGCGGAGGCACCTGACCCCGGCGCAGGAGGGGATCGGCCCGGCACCGGAGGACCTCACCCTCGCCAGCTGAGCCGGACGGCCGTGGGAGACTGAGCCCATGACGCGCTCCACCTCCCCCGACCGTTCCGACGACCTGCGCGCGGCCATCGAGAAGTCCGGGTACTACCCCGACGTGGTGGCCGACGCGGTCCGGGCCGCGCTGGCGGGGGAGCCGGTCGAGTCGTTCCTGGTGCACCACGAGCCGACCATCGACCGCGACGAGGTGCGCCGCCACGTCACGGTGGTGGTGCTCACCCCGAGCCGGTTGCTGCTTGCGCACACCGACGAGCACGAGCCCGACGACCTGCTGCCTGCGCCGTACACCTCGACCTCCACCGAGGCGGTCACCCTCTCCGCCGTACGCTCCGTCGTGGTCAACCGGATGGTCGCCAACCCGGCGTCCTACACCGGCGCCTCGATCCCGGAGCCGGGCGCCAACGAGGCAGTGGTCACGATCGGCTGGGGCGGGGTCGGCCGGATCGACCTGGAGCCCGCGGCCTGCGGCGACCCGCAGTGCGAGGCGGACCACGGCTACACCGGCGTCGTCGCCTCGGACGACTTCTCGATCCGGGTCAGCGCCGCGGCGGACGGAAGCGACGCGGTGGCCAGCCTGCTCGCGTTCGCGGAGTCGCTGTCGGCGCGCACCATCGGCGGCCCGGCCACGTGAACCAGGAGTTCACCGCTCCGGCCTACCAGGACCGCTCGCTCGGCGACGTGCTCCCGGCCGTCGCCCGGGCGATGGGAATCGACGCCGGGTTCCACGAGACGTCGCTGGCGCTTCCCGAGGCGCGCCGCTACGTGGTGTTCCTGATCGACGGTCTCGGCTACGAGCTGCTGCGCGACCATCCCGAGGACGCGCCGTTCCTGCACGCACTGCTCGACGGCCAGGAGCCGGCCACGGTCGGGGTCCCGTCGACCACGGCCACCAGCCTGACCTCGCTGGGCACGGCGCTGACCCCGGGCAGCCACGGGATCGTCGGGTTCACCACCCGGATCCCGGGCACCGACGAGGTGCTGAACCACCTGCTGTGGGACAAGAAGATCGACGCCCGCGACTGGCAGCCGAACCCCACCGCGTTCGGCCGCCTGGCCGCGGCGGGCGTGCACACGACGGTCGTCAACAAGCGGGAGTTCGCCGGCTCGGGGCTCACCGTGGCCGGCAACCGCGGTGCCGAGTTCGTGCGCGCGGACCGGGTGGGGGAGCGGCTGGCCGCGGTCGCCGCGGCGTCGGCGCGGACCCCGTCGCTGACCTACATGTACGACGGGGACCTGGACTGGACCGGGCACCGGTACGGTGTCGCGTCCGAGCACTGGAAGCAGCAGCTGTACATCATCGACGCCGCGGCCGAGCACCTGCGTGAGACGCTGCCCGCCGACACCCGGATCGTGGTGGTGGCCGACCACGGCATGGTGGACTCGCCGCTCGAGCACCGGATCGACCTCGACGAGCACACCGAGCTGCAGGACGGGCTGGTGGTGTTCGCCGGCGAGGCGAGGTTCCGCCACCTCTACTGCCGCTCCGGCGCCGTCGACGACGTGGCCGCGACCTGGAGCGCGTTCCTGGGCGACCGCGCCGAGGTGGTCACCCGTGACGATGCGCTGGCCCGTGGCTGGTTCGGGTCGCTGGCCCCCGACGTACGCCCGCGGCTCGGTGACGTGATGGTGGCCTGCCGGGGCGACTTCGCGGTGATGAGCGTGTCGGCCTTCCCCTACGAGGCCAGGCTGGTCGGCCTGCACGGGTCCCTGACGTCCGCTGAGATGCTGATCCCGGTCCTGGTGGCGTGACCGGACGTCCCGCCGGCCATGGCATGATCTCCGCCCGTGGCTGAACTCCAATTCTTCACCGGCACGATGGACTCCGGGAAGTCGACGCTGGCGCTGCAGACCAACCACAACCACGCCGCGCGCAGCCGGATCGGCCGGCTCTTCACCAGCCACGACCGGGCCGGCGCCGCGACCCTGTCCAGCCGGCTGGGCCTCCAGCACGAGGCGATCGAGGTGCCCCCGGACTTCGACTTCTGGAAGTACGTCGTGGACTCGCTGACCCATGGTGCCCGGATCGACTACCTGGTCTGCGACGAGGCTCAGTTCTACACCCGGGCCCAGGTCGAGCAGCTGGCCCGCGTGGTCGACGAGCTGCAGATCGACGTGTTCGCCTTCGGCATCCTCACCGACTTCCGCACCGAGCTCTTCCCGGGTTCCGCGCGGCTCGTGGAGCTGGCCGACCGGACCAGCGTGCTCCAGGTCCAGGCGCTGTGCTGGTGCGGGAAGCGGGCCACCCACAACGCCCGCACCGAGAACGGCGCGATGGTCACCGAGGGAGAGGTGATCGTCGTCGGGGACGTCGAGCTCGAGGGTGAGCCGGCACCGGAGATCGGTTATGAGGTGCTTTGTCGCCAGCACCACCGCCGGAAGCTCACCGCGGCCCGGGCGAAGGCGGTCTCGATGGTGCCGGACCCGTTGCCGTTCGACTGACGCGGTTCGGGAACCAAGGATTCCAAATCGCTCCTGCGGGTACACTCGAGGACAAGCCGCGGAATTTCCGAGCGGAGAGCGCATCTCCGTCATTTCCGGCGTGAACCGACGACCGGCCTCTTCCGTGGCCGGGGGAAACCGGTACATGAAACCCGACACCATCGAAGGACGGTCCGCGTCGTCTGCGCCGTCCGTGACATCGGCGCCGTCCTCGCCGCCCGCGACGTCCGCGCCCAGCGAACCGACAGCGCACCGTCCCTGCCTCAAGGCGATCATCCGAGGCCTCGCGGTCAACCTGTGGGTCGCCTGCGTCGTTCCGGCCCTGCTCTTCTACGTGGTGCTGGTGACCGTCAACGTCTCGGCCGCGGTGCTGGTGGCTCTCGGCTGGACCTATCTCGCGATGCTCTGGCGCTGGGCCACCGGACGCCGGATGTCGGGGCTGCTGCTGCTCACCGTCACGGTCCTGACCGTGCGCACCGCGTTCACGCTCGCGACCGGCAACACGTTCGTCTACTTCCTTCAGCCCGTGGTCAGCGACGGCCT
>JAICRS010000293.1 GCA_025966335.1 Nocardioidaceae bacterium | reverse complement strand
CCGGCGGCCATCCGCGGCAGCCACTCGTTCTTCTGGTCCTCGCTGCCGAACCGCCAGATGGCGAACATCGCCAGCGAACCCTGCACCGACACGAGCGACCGGATCCCGGAGTCGGCGGCCTCGAGCTCGACGCAGGCCAGTCCGTAGTCCACCGCGGACATGCCCGCGCAGCCGTAGCCCTCCAGGTGCATGCCGAGCAGGCCGAGCTCACCGAGCTGCTTGGCCAGGCCGCGCGCGTCGGGCAGTGCGCCGTCCTCGAACCACTTCCCGATGTGCGGGGTGATCTCGCTGGCGCAGAACCGGCGCACCACGTCGCGGATGTCACGTTCGTGGGTGCTCAGCTGGTCGTCGATGCCGAGGGGGTCGCTGGGGTCGAAGGGTGCACGTGTCATCGTGCCAGTATGTCGGTATGGACCTCGGGCTGACAGAACGTGTGTACATCGTCACGGGCGGCGCCGGCGGCCTGGGCCGGGCGACCGCGGAGGTCCTGGTCGCCGAGGGCGCGAAGGTCGTGCTCTCCGGGCGGCACCAGGAGTCCCTCGACGAGGCGGTGACCGCACTGGGCCCCGACCAGGCGGCCGCGGTGGTGGCCGACAACGCCGACCCGCAGGCACCGGAGCGGTTGATCGAGGCTGCTCGGGACCGGTTCGGCAGCCTCGACGGAGCGCTGATCTCGGTGGGCGGTCCGGCGGCCGGCCCGCTGATGCAGGCCACCGACGAGGAGTGGACCGCCGCCTACGAGGCGGTCTTCCTCGGCGCGGTGCGGCTGAGCCGGGAGATCGCCAAGCAGCTGGGCGACGGCGGCTCGCTCGCCTTCGTGCTCTCCACCTCGGTCAAGGCGCCGCTCGCCGGCCTCGGGATCTCCAACGGCTTCCGGCCAGGTCTGGCGATGGTCGCCAAGAACCTCGCCGACGAGCTCGGTCCAGAAGGCATCCGGGTGAACGGTCTGATGCCGGGCCGGGTGGAGACCGACCGGGTCCGGTCCCTCGACGCCGGCACCGGTGACGCCGAGGCCGCCCGGCGTCGGCACGAGGAGAACATCCCGCTGCGCAGGTACGGCCGCCCGGAGGAGTTCGGCCGCGCCGCCGCGTTCCTGCTCTCGCCGGCGGCGTCGTTCATCACCGGGGCGATGGTTCCCGTCGACGGCGGGATGCTGCGGGCTCTGTAGGTGTCGCGCGAGCCTTCCGGCGTTCGTCCCAGGCGAGGTAGCAGAAGCCGAACAGGGCCAGCGCGGCGAAGAACCACCACTGCAGCCCGTAGAAGAAGTGCGGTCCCTCGTTCAGCTCCGGTGGTTCCGCCTTCACCAGCGGCTGCGCCGGCGCGGGCGACTCCGTCTCGGCCTCCACGAAGCCGCCGTAGACCGGGAACGGCAGCGTCGGTGCGATCTGCCGGCTGGACACGGCCCGCGTGGACCGGTCCTGCACGCGGGCGGAGTCGCCGGTGGCGTCCGCGCGCACCCAGCCGACCACGGTGACCTCCCCGGCGGGCGCGGGTGGCACGTCCGGTGAGGTGGTGCCCACGTTGCCGGTCGCCAGCCAGCCGCGGTTGACCAGCACGGCGGCGCCGGAGTCGGTGAGCAGCGGCGTGACCACGTCGACGCCGGACTTGCCGTCGCGGGTCTGGTAGCGGACGACCACGGTCTCGTCCTCGACGTACTCCCCGGTCGCGGTGACCTGGCGCCAGACCTCGCCGTCGGCGACCAACCGGCCGGGGGAGAGGATCGTCGCCACGGGCACCGGATCGGCGGTGAGGTTCTTCCGGATGACCTGGTTGTCGGCCACCCGCTCGTCGAGCCGGTTGAACTGCCATTCGCCCAGCCGGTAGGCCAGAAATGCCAGCAGAGCGACCGCGATCCCGAACAGGATCCAGCGCCGGCTGAGCATGAACTTCACGCGGATGACAGTAACCCGGGGGAACCGGCCTAGACTGGCCGGGTGAGCACTGGAGCACTGGTCGACACCTTCGGCCGCACGGCGACCGACCTGCGGGTCTCCCTGACCGACCGCTGCAACCTGCGCTGCTCCTACTGCATGCCGGCCGAGGGACTGGACTGGCTGCCGACCGAGCAGACCCTGACCGACGACGAGGTGATCCGGCTGATCCGGATCGGCGTCGAGCAGCTGGGCATCGAGGAGGTCCGGTTCACCGGTGGTGAGCCGTTGGTACGCCGCGGCCTCGTCGACATCGTGCGCCGCACCAAGGAGCTCACACCGAGCCCGGAGACGTCGCTCACCACCAACGCTCTGGGGCTGACCAGGACCGCCGCCGCGCTCGCCGAGGCTGGCCTGGACCGGGTCAACGTCAGTCTGGACACGATCCGCCGGGAACACTTCCACGAGATCACCCGCCGCGACCGTCTCGACGACGTGGTCTCCGGGCTGGAAGCGGCCCAGGCAGCCGGCCTCGGTCCGGTCAAGGTGAACGCCGTGCTCTTGCGCGGGATCAACGACGACCAGGGGCCGGAGCTCCTGCGCTGGTGCCTGGAGCGGGGCTATCAGCTCCGGTTCATCGAGCAGATGCCGCTGGACGCGCAGCACGGCTGGCGTCGCGACACGATGATCACCGCGGACGAGATCCTCGCCTCGCTCGAGGCCGAGTTCGAGCTGACGCCCGCCGAGGAGCCCCGGGGCAGCGCGCCCGCCGAGCTCTTCGCGGTCGACGGCGGCCCGGCCACGGTGGGTGTGATCGCCTCGGTGACCCGGCCGTTCTGCGGGGACTGCGACCGGGTCCGGCTCACCGCCGACGGCCAGGTGCGCAACTGTCTGTTCGCCCGCGAGGAGTCGGACCTGCGGGTGGCGCTGCGTGGCGGTGCGAGCGACGACGAGATCGCTGAGCGCTGGCGCGCCGCGATGATCACCAAGCGGCCCGGCCACGGCATCGACGACGTCTCGTTCCTGCAGCCGACCCGACCGATGTCAGCGATCGGCGGCTGAGTCCCCGACCGGCTCGACGTCGCGCAGGAACCCGCGCGCTTTCAGGAAGTCGCCGAGGCTCTCGCGGTGCTCGTCGCAGGCCAGCCAGGTCTTCCGCCGTTCGGGCGTGTGGATCTTCGGGTTGTTCCACAGCAGTGACCAGACCGCGGCGTTCTGGCAGCCCCTGGCCGAGCAGGTGAGATCCATGCCGCCGAGCCTAATGGAGGCGCATCACCGGTGAATGCGCCAGAGTGATGTCCGAGTCCAGCCGGCGGGTGAGCACTTTTCGAGCCTGGTCGCTTGAGGCCTATCGCTAGAGCGTGCCCCCGCTGGTTGTTCGGGAAGGCATT
>JAICRS010000068.1 GCA_025966335.1 Nocardioidaceae bacterium | reverse complement strand
CTGCTCCTCCTGGTGTTCGGGGTCACCGTGCTTTCGGCCGGCTTCCACGAGTTCGGGCACGCGGCCGCCGCCCGGCGCGGTGGCGCGACACCCGGCGTGATGGGCATGGGTGTCTACCTGGTCTGGCCGGCGTTCTACACCGACGTCACGGACTCCTACCGGCTCGGCCGCGGCGGCCGGCTGCGCACCGACCTGGGCGGTCTCTACTTCAACGCGCTCGTGGCGGTCGCGATCACCGGGCTGTGGTGGTTCACCGGGTACGACGCGCTGCTGCTCGTGGTCGCCACCCAGATCCTGCAGATGGTCCGCCAGCTGACGCCGCTGGTGCGCTTCGACGGCTATCACGTGCTCGCGGACCTGACGGGCGTCCCGGACCTGTTCCACCGGATCAAGCCCACCCTCCTCGGGCTGCTGCCGTGGCACTGGGGCGATCCCGAGACGCGGGTCCTCAAGCCGTGGGCCCGAGCCGTGGTCACCCTGTGGGTGCTGATCGTGGTGCCGCTGCTGCTGGCCTGCCTGGTGCTGATGGTGGTCGCCCTGCCGCGGATCCTCGGCACGGCATGGGCAGGCATCGAGGAGCAGCAGGACCTGCTCGCGTCGGCTTCGCAAGCCGGGAAACCGCTCGAAGCCGGGGTCCGGCTGCTGTCGATCCTCGCACTCGGCTTCCCGGTCCTCGCGATCGGCTACATCCTGGCCCGCGTGCTCCGGCAGGTCGCTGTCGGCGTGTGGCGGCGCACCGACGGCCGCCCCGCCCGACGCCTGCTGGCGGGGGTCGTGGCGATGGCGACCGTCGCCGGTGTCGCCTGGGCCTGGTGGCCGGACGGGGACACCTACCGCCCGATCCAGCCCTACGAGCGCGGCACCGTCCTCGACGCGGTGTCGTTCGCGCGGCCGCCGTCCGCCGGACTCGCCGAGGGCCGTCCCGGACAGCTCACCACGGTGTGGCCGGCCGATACGACCCGGCCGACCCGCGACGAGCCACAGCTCGCCCTGGTCCTCGTCCCCCGCGACGATCCAGCCGACGGCGAGACGGCCGCGGCCTCGGACAGCGCACCGGCGCCGGCATGGGTGTTCCCGTTCGACCGGCCGCTGGCCCCCGGGGACGGCGACAACCAGGCTCTGGCGGTGAATACCCAGGACGGGTCGGTCGTCTACGACGTGGCGTTCGCGCTCGTCTGGGTCGAGGACGACACCGTCCTCAACACCAACGAGGCCTACGCGTTCGCGAGCTGCCGCGACTGTGCGGCGGTCGCCGTCGGGTTCCAGGTCGTGCTGGTCCTCGGCCAGGCCGACGTGGTCGTCCCCCAGAACCTGTCGGCCGCGGTCAACTACAACTGCGTCGACTGTGTGACCTACGCGCTCGCCAAGCAGCTGGTGGTCACCCTGGACGGACCGCTCAGCGACGTGGGGATGGCCCGACTGAACGCCCTCTGGCGGGAGATCGGCCGGTTCGGACGCAACATCGAGGGCGTCCCGCTCTCGGAGCTGCAGTCGCGGATGGAGGGCTACCAGGACCGGATCCTGCAGATCATCGAGCGCGACCGACGACGCGCTCCCACCGAGCGACCCGCGGCGGACCCGACTCCGACGACCTCACCGAGCGCCACCCCGACCGAGTCCGCGTCGCCCACGCCCACAGCGACCGCTGGGCCGGCAGGCCCCACACCGTCTGACATCTCCCCGTCCACGGACACCACCACAGCGCCGCAGGAATCGTCCTCCTCGACCGGTGAACCGAGCACCACGACCAGTCCGTCCCCCGACGCGTCACCGACGCCGTCGCCGAGTCCGTCGGCGAGCTCACCGTCGCTCTCGCCTCTGACCTCACCGACATCACCGGCAACGCCGAGCCCGAGCCCCTCGGGCTGAGCCGGCTCGACGGCGTCCTGGATGCCTGTTCGTCTACGAGGACCGGCGGGCGGCGGGAGGGAGCAGCGCGGGGTCGCCGTCCGGCCAGTCACCGGGCCGCGGCCCGAGCGCGGCGAGCCGGCGGACCTGGTCGGTGCACCACGGCGAGAGCTCCGCACGGCCGTCGAGCACGTCGGAGACCACCTCGTCCCAGGGCAGGGAACGCACCGAGTCGACCTCGGTCGGGTCCGGGCGCGGCAGGTCGTCGCTGACCGCGGTGAAGACCGGACACATCTCGTTCTCCACGACGCCGTGGGCCTCCGCGCGGTAGCGGAACCCGGGCAGCACCAGCCGCAGGCCGCGCAGCTCCATCCCGAGCTCGTGCCGGGCACGGCGGACCACCGCCGCCGCGATGTCCTCGCCCGGTGCCGGGTGACCGCAGACGGTGTTGGTCCAGGCGCCGGGGAAGGTGGCCTTGTCGAGGGCCCGTCGCGTCAGCACCAGCCGTTCGTCGGAGTCGAAGACGTAGCAGGAGAACGCCAGGTGCAGCGGGGTCGCCACGTCGTGCACCTCCCGCTTGGGTGCGGACCCGATGTCGTTGCCGTCCTCGTCGAGCAGCACCACCTGCTCCACCGTCGCGTCCATCAGCCCCGCCCCAGCTCGTTGACCGCGGCCGCGAAGACCCGCGGCAATGCGGCCGCCGCCGGCACCAGCACCCGCCGGGAGGCCGAGAAACCGGCGACACCGAGCAGCGCCCGGGTCAGCGTCTCGTAACGCCAGGTCACCTGCCGCCACGCGGACTCGTAGCGGCCGGCATCACCGGCGGCGACGGCGTCCACCGCGGCACGTGCCTGCCGAAGGCCGAGCGCGATCCCCTCACCGGTGAGCGCGTCGACGTAGCCGCTGGCGTCACCGGCGAGCAGCACCCGGCCCGCGACACGGCGCCGCGATCGTTGCCGGAGCGGACCGGCACCGCGCACCGGTGACCAGGCGAGGTCGCCGACCTTCGCGCTCAGCTCCGGGAACCGGCGCAGCTGGTCCGCGAACCCCTCCCGGGTCGCGGTGAGCAGGGCCACGCCGACCGTGGTCGGCCCCACCGGGGTCACGTAGGCCTCGGCGCTCGTCGACCAGTGCACCTCGACGTGGTCGGTCCACGGCGGGACCTCGACATGGGCCCGCAGCCCGTAACGACGGCTCCCCCGCACCGGCAGGTCCAGGCCGAGCTGCCGGCGGACCGGCGAGTGCAGGCCGTCCGCGGCGACCAGGAACCGTGCGCGGGTGCCGTTCGCGACCACCCGGTCGGAGTCCTGCCGCACAACGGAGACCGCCTCCCGGACCACCGGCACCCCGGCATCGGCCACGGCATCGCGCAGTGCGGCATGCAACGTCGTGCGTCGTACTCCGAGCCCCGTCCCGGCACGGAACCCGGCCTCGGCCCGCGTCTCGCCGGAGACGTACCGGATGCCGCGGAAGGGGACCCCGGTGGGCGACACACCGAGCTCGGCCAGCATCGCGACCGCACCCGGCATCAGCCCTTCGCCACAGGCCTTGTCGATCGCACCGTCGCGGGGCTCGAGCACCACCGTGCCCAGGCCGGCGCGGGCGGCGTACAGCGCGGTGGCCAGCCCGACCGGACCGCCCCCGGCAACCACCAGGTCGTGCATCAGCCGGTCCCCGCGGTGACGGCGAGCCGGCTCAGTGCCGTGTTCTCGGTGCGGATCCGGACGGTCAGCAGCGCGGCGTTGAGGACGGTGAAGACGACCGCGGTGATCCATGCCGAGTGAACGAGGGGGAGCGCGAAACCCTCCACGACCACGGCCACGTAGTTGGGGTGCGGCAGCCAGCGGTACGGCCCGCGACGCACCAGCGGCAGGCCGGGCACCACGATCACCCGGGTGTTCCACTGTCGTCCCAGGGTCGCGATGCACCACCAGCGCAGGGCCTGGGAGGCCAGCACCAGCGCCAGCATCGTCCCGGCGAACGCAGCGGCGGTGTCGGGGCGGCGGACCCACACCTCCACCAGCGCGCCGAGCAGCAGGCCGGTGTGCAGCACCACCATCGGCAGGTAGTGGCCGCGGCCGACCTCGACCCCGCCGCGGTCCAGGCTCCACCGGGCGTTGCGGTTGGAGACAACGAGCTCGGCGAGCCGCTCGAGCCCGACCAGGACGATGAGGGCGGTGAACAGCCACACGCTGGCGCCGGCCATCGGCTCAGGCCTGCATGAGGACGAGCTCGAGGCAGAAGCCGGGTCCCATCGCCATCGTCACGCCGAACGACCCGGCGGCCGGCGGCCGGTCCCGCAGAGTGTCGGCGAGCACGTGCAGCACCGACGCCGAGGACAGGTTCCCGATCCGGTCCAGCGAGTCCCAGGTCACCGCGAGAGCGTCCCGGTTCACGCCGAGGGTGGCCTGCATCGCCTCGAGCACCTTCGGCCCGCCGGGGTGGCACACCCACCAGTCGATGTCGTGACGCTTCAGGTCGTGGTCGGCCAAGAAGCCGTCCACGTCGTCGCCGACGAAGCGCTCCACCAGCGTCGGGACCTCCGCGTCGAGCACGATCCGCAGACCGGTCGCGCCGACGTCCCAGCCCATCGTCCGCTCCGAGTCGGGGTAGAGCCGGCTGCGGCTGTCCAGCACCTTGGCCCGTCCGCCGTCCGCGAGCGGGTGCGCGTCGCCGACGGCGACCACGGCGGCGGCTCCGTCACCGAACAGGCCGCTGGCCACCAGGTTCGCGGTGGAGGTGTCGCCGCGCTGCACGGTCAGCGAGCACAGCTCGACGGACAGCAGCACCGCCACCTCGCCGGGATGGCCGACCAGGTAGTCGTGGACCCGGGCGATGCCGGCCGCCCCGGCGACACAGCCGAGCCCGACCAGCGGCAGCCGCTTCACGTCCTCGCGCAGACCGATCCGCCCCTGGATCCGGGCCTCCAACGAAGGTACGGCGAGCCCTGTGATCGTCGTGGAGACCACCAGGTCCACGTCCTCGGGACGCAGCCCGGCGGCAGCCAGCGCCGCCAGCACGGCGTCCGCGCCGAGGTCGACTGCCTTCTCGATGAAGATGTCGTTGGCCTTGCCGAAGTCGTCGAGCGCGGCGTACTCCTCGAGCGGGAGAACCAGGTGGCGCGTGCTGACCCCGGCGTTGCCGTGGAACCGCTCGAGCAGTGCCCGGTCCAGGCCGTCGGCGGTGACGATCAGGTCGGCGAAGCCGGCGGTGACCTCGTCCTGGCGGTACCGGTGCTTCGGGAGCTGGCCGTGCACCGCCAGGATCTGGGTCATGGAGCGAGCCTAGTCGGCAGGTGCCCGCCACACGAAGGCGTCGGCCTGCCGATTCCGGTCGCCGCGCACCAGGTTCGCCGCGTAGGACTCGTAGACCAGGCTCCGGCCGTCCGCGGAGATCGCCACCGAGCTGCGGCCGCTCTCGCCGTCGGCCGGTCCCGACAGCCCGGCCGAGGCGAGCACGGTGGTGCCGGACGCCATGTCCCGCACGAAAGCGTCACTGCCCGCACCGTCGGCGGCCGCCAGGTTTCCCGCGAACGACGAGAAGCCGACGTAGCGGCCGGTGTGCGACAGGCTCGGGATGAAGCTGTGCTCGTCCGCGGGGCCGCCGTCGCGCGCCGCGGTGACCAGCGCGAACCGACCGGTGACCAGGTTCAGCCGGAAGATGTCCGACCAGGAGCCCTCGTCCTCGTCGACGACGAACTGGTTCGCGGTGGAGAACGCGACGAACTTCCCGTTGCCGGAGATCACCGGCCGACCCACGGTTCCGGCGGGGAACGGTGCGTCCGGGTGGTTCGGCTCGTGCCAGAAGCGGATGGTCCGCCGCCGTGCGACGTCGTGGATCCACGCGCTGTTGTCGTCCCCGAAGGTGACCAGCCCACCGTCCGCGGAGATCCCGCCGACCACGTAGTGCCCGGGCAGGTCGGTGCCCTTCCGGTCGAGCGTGACCTGCCGGATCTCGCCGGTACGGCGGTTCTTCACGTACACGTCCTCACGACGGTCCGCATCGGTCCGCGCGAAGCTGCCGAAGGTCTGGAACGCCACGTGCCGGCCGTTGCCGGAGATGACCGGGAAGAAGCTGTTGCGCCGGGTCTGGCTGCCGTCCGGCCCGGCCGAGACCAGCCGCAGCCGGCCGGTGGCCAGGTCCTTGACCACCACGTCGAGGACGTGACCGTTGCGGTCCGAGAACAGGTTGCTGGCCCAGGTGGTGAACGCGACGAACCGGCCGTCGGAGGAGATCGTCGGCTCGACGCTGTAGTCGTTGCCGACGGTGCCGTCCCGGTCGGTGCTGACCAGCGTCGTCGTACCGGCCCGGGTGTCACGCAGGTAGACGTCGTCGAGGTGGTTCGTGTCGCGACGCACCAGCGGCGCCTCGGTGGAGAACACCACGAACCGCCCGTCGGCCGAGGCGACGGTCGCCGAGCCGTTGGTCCGGCTCTTCGCGGGTGCTTGGGTGCCGTCGGCGTTGTGCAGCGCGACGAGCTCGTTGGTTCCGGCGCCGCCCGCGGCGGTCCGTGCCGCTGCCGGGGTACCCGGCGTGGCGGCGACCAGGGCCAGTGCGGCGAGCCCGGCGACGGCGGTCAGCCGTCCGGGTCGAGAGAGAAGTCGGTTCATGACGGGTTCCTTGCTCTGAGTTGTCAGACCAAGGACGCGGCCGGGCCGCACAAGGTTGCATTTCTGCCCCGGGGAGATCCCCCGGGAAAATTCGCGAGGGCGGTCCATGGGGATGGACCGCCCTCGTGGGGTTGAGACGGGCCGGGGGGGTTGGCTCTAAGGTTGGAACCGGCCGGGGGGGTTGGCACTGGTTCGCCTTCGTCTCAAGCTCTTCATTTGTCTCGGCCGGACTTGCTGGCCTCGTGTTACTAGTGTCGGCTACTCCTGCAGGGATATGCAGCCAAACGGCTCCTCATGAAGTTGCAGTGCACTTTCCTGCAAAATCACCTGTTCCGGACGGCTCCGTCCGGTTCGCGGACCACCGCTCCGTTCTGGTCGTCGGCTTCTCCCCGCTCGCCGTACCAGCCGGCGAGCCTGCCGGCGCGGCTGACCGCGCGCAGCCGGCGTTCGGCGTCGGCCCGGCCGTGGTTGGACGCCGCGAGCAGCAGGTGGTCGCGGGCGCGCAGCACCGTGCCCTGGTCGGGGACGAAGATCTCCCCGTCGCGCAGGATCAGGGTGATCACGGCGTCACCGGGCAACCGGAGCTCCGAGACGGAGACGCCCGCCAGCCGGGACCCCTGGGGCAGCGCGAACTGGAGCAGGGTCGCATCGATCGCGTCCAGCGGCGCCGACTCGATGGTGACGTCGCGGGTAGCGCCGTCCTCGGCGACGCCCAGCCACCGGGCCACCAACGGCAGCGTCGGCCCCTGGACGAGGGTGAACACGACGACGAGGAGGAATACCACGTCGAAGATCCGGTGGGCGGAGGGCAGTCCCACCGTGATCGGGATGGTGGCGAGCACGATCGGCACGGCACCCCGCAGCCCGGCCCATGACATGAACGCCTGTTCCCGCCACGCCACCCCGAAGGGGGTGACGCAGACCAGCACCGACAGCGGCCTGGCGACCAGGAGCAGCCCTCCCCCGACGATCAGCGCGGGCAGCAGCGCGTCGGGCAGGCGAGACGGGCTGGCCAACAGACCCAGCAGCACGAACAGCCCAATCTGGGCGAGCCAGGCGAGGCCCTCGGCGAACCCCGCTGTCGCGTTCCGGTGCGGCAGCGCCGCGTTGCCCAGCCACATGCCGGCGACGTAGATGGCCAGGAAGGCGCTGCCCCCCAGCACGCCGGCGACAGCGAAGGCCAGGATCGCGATGGCAATGGTGGCCAGCGGGTAGAGCCCGGCGGCCGGCAGAGCGCTGCGTGACAGCACCCATTGGCCGGCCCTGGCCACCGCCACGCCGACCACCGCCCCGACCGCGAGCTGGTAGGCCATCATCCCGGCAGCCGACAGCGGGTTTCCCTGTCCCCACGCGTCGGAGGTGACCAGGACGACCAGGATGATCACCGGCGGGTCGTTGAAGCCGGACTCTGCCTCCAGGGTCGCCCGGACCCGGCGTCGCAGCGGCATCTGGCGCAGCACGGAGAAGACCGCGGCCGCGTCGGTGGAGGAGACCACGGCGCCCAGCAGGATCGCGGTCCGCAGGTCCACGTCGAGCGCGAGGTAGGCGAGGCCGGCGGTCACCGTGACGCTGATCGCCACGCCCAGCGTGGCCAGCACCGCGGACACCCCGATCACCGGTCGGATCACGTCCCACCGGGTGGTGAAGCCGCCCTCGGCAAGGATCACGGCGAGTGCCATCGTGCCCAGCACCATGGTCAGGTCGGCGTTCTCGAACCCGAGCCCGATCCCCGCCTCCCCGATCACCAGGCCGATACCGAGATAGAGGAGCAGGCTGGGGAGTCCGGCGCGGGTCGAGACCCGGACCGCGGCGACGCCGGCGAGCAGGACCAGGGTCGCGCCGAGCAGCACGAAGTTGAGGTCGGACACGCTCACCGGACGCTGCGCAGCAGCGCAGGAGTCAGCCGGGTCTCGATGTCGGTGACCTCCACGGCGACCGGGTCGACGCCCCATTGTCGGGTGCAGGTCGCCAGGTCGCGAGGCAGTCGCTGCCCGAGGCCGTCGCGCAGCCGGAGCACCTGGTGGATGTCGACCTGCGCGACCTCGCGCTGCAGTGCCGTTTCCAGAGCTTGCTCAGTCGCCGCACGGACGTCGGGGACCGTGGTCGCCAGGGCGGGATCGGTCACCCGGTAGAGCGCGTCGACGTCGAGCCGCACCCGCACGCCGCCCCGGGTCTCCGCAGCTACGGCGAGCGCCACGCGCACCGGCAGCAGTGAGACGCTCTCTCCCCGTTCCAGCCCGGGCATCCGGAACACCAGACCCGGACCCGCCAGCCGGGACACCCGGCCCAGTCGGGAGACCACCAGCCGCTCGTTCTCAGGGACCACCCGCCAGGCGGAACCGAGGATCATCACCAGCACGACAGCCGCGGCCACCAACCAGAACCCGCCGGCCGCCACGGCCACGTCCGACGGGTCCATGGGCGGCGGTGCACCGAAGAGGGTCATCCGGATCCTCCTTCTCGGGTGTCCTCACCAGTCTCACCAGCCGAGGAGGCCCTGACCATCCGTGCTACCACCCATTTCGACGCGTGCGCGGATGGTCGCGTGGACAGCCGAGTCGGCGATGCATGAGGCTGGTCGGGTGGACCGCGCGAGGAACCTGCCGCTGTACTGGCGGGTGGTGCTGACCAACGGGCTGGTGTTCGTGGTCGGTACGGCGGCCCTCGCCCTGTCCCCCGCGACGGTCTCGTCGCGGGTGCTGCTGTCCGAGGCCGTGGTGCTCGCGGTGGGGCTGACGGTCATCCTGACCACGAACGCCCTCCTGCTGCGCCGCAGCCTCGCCGCGCTGGACCGGCTGACCCGGAAGATGCACAGCGTGGACCTGCTGCGACCCGACGCACGGCTGCCCGAGACCGGCACCGGGACCGTGGCCGACCTGGTTCGCAGCTTCAACGCCATGCTCACCCGGCTGGAGACCGAGCGCGGCACCAGCAACGCGCGGGCGCTCGCCGCCCAGGAGGCCGAGCGGCACCGGATCGCGCAGGAGCTGCACGACGAGGTCGGGCAGAGCCTGACCGCGGTGCTGCTCGGACTGAAACACGCCGTGGACCTCGCGCCGGCCGAGCTGGCGGTGGAGCTCCGCCAGACCCAGGAGACCACCCGCGCCACCCTGGACGAGGTCCGCCGGGTGGCCCGCCGGCTGCGCCCCGGGGTGCTGGATGACCTCGGTCTGCTCAGCGCGCTGGCCGCGATGTCGACCGACCTGTCCGCCCACACGAACGTCCGGGTGCGGCGGGGGTTCGCCCCTGGCCTGCCGCCGTTGACCCGCGAGGCCGAGCTGGTGATCTACCGGGTGGCACAGGAGGCGATGACCAACGTCGCCCGGCACGCCCACGCCGGCACCGTGGACATCTCGTTGACCAAGCAGGGTGAGGCCGTCGTGCTGAGGGTTGCCGACGACGGCCGCGGGCTGCGGAGCAGCATCGAGGGCGCCGGTATCCGTGGGATGCGGGAACGCGCACTGCTGGTCGGCGGCGACCTGAGCATCGGCGCCCGGACCGACGGCGGCACCGAGGTGCGGCTGCTCGTGCCGGTCCGGGGAGACCGGTGACCGGAGCCGAGGACACCCGGATCCTGCTCGCGGACGACCATGCACTTGTGCGCCGCGGCGTGCGGATGATCCTCGACAGCGAGCCGGGCCTGACGGTGGTGGCCGAGGCCGGCGACGGCGCCGAGGCCGTGACGGCCGTCCGCGCCCAGCCGATCGACCTGGCGATCCTGGACGTCGCCATGCCCCGGCTGACAGGGCTGCAGGCGGCCCGGGAGATATCGCGACGGTCGCCGTCGACCCGGATCCTGATGCTGTCCATGCACGACAACGAGCAGTACTTCTTCGAGGCCCTCAAGGCCGGCGCGTCGGGCTACGTCCTCAAGTCCGTCGCCGACCAGGACCTGGTCGACGCCTGCCGTGCGGCGATGCGCGGCGAGTCGTTCGTCTATCCGGCCGCGATGAGCACACTGGTTCGCGACTACCTGGACCGGGTCCGCCGTGGGGAACGACTGCCGGGCAGGCTGCTGACCACCCGCGAGGACGAGGTCCTCAAGCTGATCGCGGAGGGCCACTCTTCCAAGGAGATCGCCCACGCGCTCACGATCAGCCTCAAGACCGTGGAGCGGCACCGCGCGAACATCCTCCGCAAGCTGGGCATGCGCGACCGCACCCAGCTCACCCGCTACGCGATCCGGGCCGGCCTGATCGAGCCCTAGCCCGGCGTGGAGAATGGAGTGGGCGCATTCGGATCACCCGGTAGTCCGGGACGAGGAGGCACACAGTGCACGGTCGCGACGTATTCATCGTGGACGCGGTGAGGACCCCGGTCGGGAGGCTCGGCGGCGCGCTGGCCGAGGTCCGGCCCGACGACCTCGGCGCGGTGGTGATCAAGGCGCTGCTCGACCGGAACCCGGGCCTGGACCCGGCCCGCGTGGACGAGGTCTACTTCGGTGCCGCGAACCAGTCCGGCGAGGACAACCGCAACGTCGCCCGGATGTCCACGCTGCTGGCGGGTCTGCCGACCTCGGTTCCCGGGTCCACGCTGAACCGGTTGTGCGCCTCGGGGCTCGACGCGCTCATCACGGCATCGCGTGCGATCGCGGTCGGGGATGCGTCGATCATGGTCGCCGGCGGCGTGGAGTCGATGACCCGCGCGCCGTACGTCCTGCCGAAGTCGAACCGGCCGTTCCCCGCCGGCAACGCGGAACTGTTCTCCACCACCCTGGGCTGGCGGATGGTCAACCCGGAGATGCCGGGTGTCTGGACGACCAGCCTCGGGGAGAGCACCGAGATCCTTGCCGAGAAGTACGCGATCACCCGCCAGGCCGCCGACGAGTTCGCGGTCCGCAGCCAGGGCCTTGCCGCGCAGGCCTGGGCCGACGGCGCCTACGACTCGGCCGTCGTCCAGGTGCCGGGCGCGGAGCTGGCCCGCGACGAGGGCATCCGCGACGGGGTGACCACCGACTCCCTGGCGAAGCTGAAGCCGGTCTTCCGCCCGGACGGCACGGTCACCGCAGGCAACGCCTCACAGCTCTCGGACGGCGCCGCCGCGCTGCTGCTCGCCGACGAGGACGGGGTGAAGGAGCTCGGCGTGGAGCCGCTGGCCCGGGTCACCGCCTCCGGGGTGGACGCGGTCGACCCGCAGCTGTTCGGGATCGGCCCGGTGCAGGCCGTACGCCGGGCCCTGGCGCGAGCCGGCCGGCGCCTGGAGGACGTGACCGTGATGGAGCTGAACGAGGCGTTCGCCGCACAGTCGCTGGCCTGTCTCTCGGAGTGGGACGGGCTGGACCGGTCGGTGGTGAACCCGCTCGGCGGGGCGATCGCGATCGGGCATCCACTGGGCTGCTCGGGCGCGCGCCTGGCCGGTGCGGTCGCCCACCAGCTGGCCGCGGCCGGCTCGGGGGTCGGCGTGGCCGCGTTGTGCATCGGCGTGGGCCAGGGCCTCGCCGTGACCATGGAACGCTGAGCGTTGCAGACGGGCCCGGACACCGACCGTCCGCTCGTCGTCGACGGCGGGATGTCGAACGCGCTCGAGGACCGTGGCCACGACCTGTCCACCGCACTGTGGACCGCCGCCGTGCTGCGGGCCGCCCCGGACGAGGTGGCGGCGGTGCACCGGGCGTACTTCCGGGCGGGCGCCTCGGTCGCCACCACCGCCAGCTATCAGGCCAGCGTCCCGGGTCTCGTCGCAGCCGGTGTCGACCGGTCCGAGGCGGAGGACCTCATCCGTGCCAGCGTGCGGATCGCCCGCGCGGTCCGCGACGACCTCGCCGACGACGGGCAGACCAGGCTGGTGGCCGCCTCGGTCGGACCGTACGGCGCGGCACTGGCCGACGGGTCGGAGTACCGGGGTCGCTACGGCGTCACCGCCGGACGGTTGCGTGACTTCCACCTTCCCCGCCTGGAGCTGCTCGCCTCCGCCGAGCCGGACCTGTTCGCGGTCGAGACCATCCCCGACGTCGAGGAGGCCGAGGTGCTGGTCCCGCTGCTCGACGAGGTCGGCCTGCCCGCCTGGTTCTCCTACTCGGCCGCGGAGGGTCGCACCCGGGCCGGCCAGCCACTCGCTGAGGCGTTCGCGGTGGCAGCCTCGAGCGGCAGGGTCCTCGCCGTCGGAGTCAACTGCTGCGCTCCCGACGACGTGCTCGACGCAGTACGGCTCGCGACACGGGTGACCGGCCTGCCGGCGGTGGCCTACCCGAACAGCGGCGAGGGCTGGGACAACGGCACGCACAGCTGGAGCGGGCACGCGTCCTACGACGTGTCGCTGGCCCCGTCGTGGGTGGCCGCCGGAGCCCGCTATGTCGGAGGATGCTGCCGGGTCGGCCCGTCGGACATCGCCGCGCTGGCCGGCGTGCTCCGCGACGGCTGACCTGGTTCAGCCGCCGAGGGAGGCCGACACCACGTCCCGGGCCTCGGCCTGGACCTCGGCCAGGTGGTCGGGTCCCTTGAACGACTCGG
>JAICRS010000338.1 GCA_025966335.1 Nocardioidaceae bacterium | reverse complement strand
TGCGCTCGCGATGGCCGCACCAGGATTCGCAGCAGACGAGCTCCTCGTTCCGGAGATCCCGGCACCGCCCGAGCTCCCGACGATCGCGCCGACCGTCACGCCGATCGACTCCACGCTGCCACCGGCGCCGGAGTCGAACCCGTCCGCGTCCACTCAGGCGGAGCCGCCGATCACGGTGACGGTGGACGCCGATGCCGGCAATCTCGACGTCTCGGTTCGCGTGCTTAGCCCAGGAGAAAACGCCTCTGGCACCGTCGAGCCGCCCGTGGTATCAGGCTCCGGGGGCGCTGATACTACGGCTGATCCGGCTCGCATGACCGACCTGCCGGAAGACTCGACCGGAGACCACACGGAGGGCTCGAACACGAACGTCACGGTCCGGGTCCTGAGCCCCGGTGACGACGGCCCGGTCGACCAGAACACGTCTTCGGAAGCCGGCAATCACGCGAAGGCGCCAGCCCAGAGCCCGGCCGCCGAGAGTTCCGAAGGATTGGAGACGTCGGCCGCGTCTGCTCACGACGGCGCTCCGGATGCGGCGAATGACCGGCCTGGCTCGCCAAATGACGGTGAGCAGTATCAAGGATCGGATTCGCGATATCAATCCGCAGAGCAATTCGCCGACGACGCATGGAGTTGGGTCTGGTATCTGTCACTCGACTGCGACGGAAACGCGACCTCGTCCTCGATCGAAACGGGTCGCCAATCATCGCTCGACTGGACCTGGGAGTGGGCGTGGGAGTGGGCGTGCGGCAGTCCGCCGCACCCACCTCCGATCGACTCGCTCGAGCCCGCGGCCGACGACGGGCCCACGCACGCGGCACCGGAAGGATCGGACAGCACGCCGACGTCGACCGCGTCGTCGGGTGGCGCGGCTTCCGGCGCCGCCCTTGCGCAGGAGCCGTGGCTCTGGACGTGGACCTTCGCCTTCTGTGGCGAGACGGTCACCGCGACCCTCCCGGTCGACCCCCAGGGAGACCTCGAATGGGTCTGGGAGTGGCTCTGGACTTGGGACTGCCAGGCCGCCGCGCCAGCGACCGAGCCGTCGGAGACTCCAGGAGACTCTCCCACGGGCAATCCCTCACCTGCTCCCTCGACCGGGGTGCCCAGTGAGTCGAGTGGGACCGCTCCGGGTGGCGGCACGACCGCCGACGAACGCCTGCCGGAGGTGCTACTCCCCTGGATCACGCGTGTGGCGCTTCCGGAGTGGCTGACAGCGCTCCTGCCGCCCGAGGTCGCCAGCGCCACGATCCCGCTCGTCCCTGCAATCGAGCCGATGACGAGCTCCGTGCCCTTCACCATGATCGGCGACGTCGTGCCCATCCCGCTCTGGTTGCGTGCGCCGGCCACTGCGGTCGCGGCCCCCGATGCACCCAGCACCTTCGGAACGACCGTGATATCACGGCAGCCACGGCCCAAGAACGCCTTGACGGTCACGGCGCACTGGCCGGTGGCAGCCGATAGCTCGCCCTCGAGACGTGCCGAGCCGCATCCGGTCGAGCCCCGCGCCGAGCACGCATCCCCGCGGGCGACGCGGCGCTCCACGAAACCGTCCGGAGGCACGCCTCCCGTCCTCTGGCCTCCCTTGCGCCCGTTCCAGGCTGCAGGTGCACCAGGAGCCTCGAGCAGCTTCGTGCCGAGCGCGTCCGCTCTCGGCACCGCAGCGCTCGTCGCTCTCTTCGTCCTCGCCGCCCCCGGGTTCGGGCGGCGCATACGCGTCGCGCGTGAGCTGAGACCGCGCGGCACGTACGGATCGTCCATCGATCACCCCGGCTGACGAAGGTCCGTCCACAGACCTTCGCTCGTGCCGCTGAGGGGCACGAGCACACGACAGCTGAAGGGAGATCCATGAAACGTCTCTTCCTCGCGCTGTCCGTAGTCGCCCTCCTCCTGCTCGTCGTAGGAGTCGGGACGGCTGCGGCCGACACACCGTCCCAGGACACGGGCCAGCTGGCCGCCAGTGACCAGGACGCGGTGGGAGCCGCAGGAACAGCGCAACAGGAACCATCGAACTCGAACGAGCCCGTTCGGGTGCTGAGCCCGGGCGACAGCGGCCCCGTGTCGCAGTCGAACGAGGCATCGTCGAACGCATCCGCCGGCAACGTGAACGCGACGGGGCAGTCGGCTGACCAGACGCAGTCCGGTGGCGGTCTGCAGGCGATCGGCCAGTCGGCCCAGAACGCGCAGGATGCGGTCGCACTCGCCTTCACGATCCAGCAGGGCGCGTCGAACGAGAACGCACCCGTCGGGGACCTGAGCCCGGGTGGGAGTGGACCAGTCACCCAGTCGAACGAGGCATCGTCCGACGC
>JAICRS010000175.1 GCA_025966335.1 Nocardioidaceae bacterium | reverse complement strand
CGATGACCTTGCGGATCTCCCCGGCGTCGGTGACCGGCTCGAGGTCGTCGAGCGGGTTGGTCTTGGTGTGCGAGGACAGCATCGCGATCTCCGCGGCCTCGACCGGGTAACCCATCGACACCCGCGCCATGAACCGGTCCCGCTGCGCCTCGGGCAGCGCGTAGGTGCCCTCCATCTCGATCGGGTTCTGGGTCGCGATGACCATGAACGGCGACTCCAGGTAGTACGTCGACCCGTCGATCGTGGCCTGCCGCTCCTCCATGCACTCGAGCATCGCGGACTGGGTCTTCGGGGAGGCCCGGTTGATCTCGTCGCCGACCACGATGTTGGCGAAGATGCCGCCGGGCCGGAACTCGAACTGGCGGGTGTCCTGGTTGAACACCGAGACGCCGGTGACGTCGGAGGGCAGCAGGTCGGGGGTGAACTGGATCCGGCGGACCGTGCAGTCGATCGAGCGGGCGAGCGCCTTGCTCAGCATGGTCTTGCCGACACCCGGGACGTCCTCGATCAGGAGGTGCCCCTCGGCGAGCAGCACCACCATCGCCAGCGTGGTGACCTCGGGCTTGCCCTCGATGACCTTCTCGATGCTGGCACGGATCCGACCGGTCACCCGGGCGAGCGTGTCGAGGTCGGTGGTCGCACCTCGCTCGAACGGGCTCGCCCCGGAACTCTGTGCTTCCTGCTCCACTGAGGTCACGCCGTCCTTCTCTCCCGATGTGGCCGTCATAGCCCTCCCCGATTTGTGTGCCTAGTCAACAACATCGAGCAAGCCGCTGCCATCGATGCGGAAAGTTCGCCCGGAATCTGGCCTCGAATCGTGGCCTGCCCCTCCACATTTGCTCCACTTCGCCCCACCAGCCGGCCGTTCCCGGCCGCCGCCCGCTCGAACAGGCGGAGAACCGGCCGTTCGCGCCCGTGGAGAACCGCCGGAAGGACGACGAGAAACACGCCTGAACCGATGCGTTTCTGGTTGACGGTGGAGGGAAGTGGAGTAAGGTGGTGCGCAGTGGAGGAGAGGGAAGCCTCGTCGCTCGAGCAGGGGAGGGGTCCGGATGTTCTTCGGGACCTACACCCCGCGGCTGGACGACAAGGGCCGCCTGTTCCTCCCGGCGAAGTTCAGGGACGAGCTGTCGGAGGGTCTAGTGGTCACACGAGGACAGGAGCGCTGCCTCACCGTGTGGTCGATGGAGGAGTTCGGCAAGCTCACCGAGCGGCTCAAGGAGACGCCGGTCACCAACAAGAAGTCCCGCGACTACGTCCGGATGCTCTTCGCCGGCGCGTCCGACGAGACGCCGGACAAGCAGGGCCGGATCACGATCCCGCCGATGCTGCGCGACTACGCCTCACTGTCGAGGGACTGCGTCGTGATCGGGGCGATGAACCGGATCGAGGTCTGGGACGCCACCTCCTGGCAGACCTACTCCGACCAGCAGGAACAGGCCTTCGCGGACCTCTCGGAGGAGGTGTTCCCCGGCGTCATGTGACGCCCCTGGACCGAACAGAGCCGTGACCGGAGTCGCAGCGCGTGGTCTCACGTCCGCTCCCTCTCTTGCCGTCTGGCGCACCTTCCCCGGTGCCAGAAGGCAACTTCCCAAAGAGCGAGCGGGCGGGGACCAGGCCTTGCGAATCCACCGCGACGAGCAACAGCCACGAACTTCACACGAGGGGTCGAATGCAGATGAGTGTCACGTTCTCCGGACAGCTGTCCGGCCAGCCGACGCGGCGGGTCCGCGAGGAGGTCAAGGACGGCCTGGCCGTCATCGCCTTCTCGGCGGCCGCATCGTCGGCGCTGGCGGTCGCCCTGATGCTCCTCGTCCACCTGGCCGAGTAGGCAGCAGGTAGATGACGAACCCCAGCCACGTCCCGGTCCTTCTCGACCGGGTCGTTGCGTTAGTGGCACCTCCGCTCCAGCAGCCGGGGTCGGTGCTGGTCGACGCCACCCTCGGTCTCGGCGGGCACGCCGAGGCCGTCCTCACCCGCTGCCCCGAGGCGCACGTGATCGGCGTCGACCGCGACACCCACGCCCTCGAGCTCGCCGGTGCCCGGCTGGAGCCGTACGCCGGCCGCACCACCCTCGTGCACGCGGTGTACGACGAGATCCCCGAGGTGCTCGCCGAGCTCGGTCACGACCACGTCGACGGGGTGTTGTTCGACCTCGGCGTCTCCTCGATGCAGCTCGACGTCCGCGACCGCGGGTTCGCCTACGCCGAGGACGCACCCCTCGACATGCGGATGAACGACACCGAGGGGCAGACCGCCGCCGACGTGCTCAACACCTACCCGGTCGAGGAGCTGGCCCGGATCCTCAAGTGGTACGGCGAGGAGCGGTTCGCCCGACGGATCGCGGAGTCGATCGTCCGGGAGCGGGACCGCGAGCCGTTCACCCGGTCCGCGCGGCTCGTGGAGCTCATCCGGGACGCGATCCCGGCCCCCGCACGACGTACCGGAGGGCACCCCGCCAAGCGCACCTTCCAGGCGCTGCGGATCGAGGTCAACGACGAGCTGTCGGTGCTGCGACGCGCGCTGCCCGGCGCGATCGAGGCGATCGGTGTGGGCGGCCGGGTGGTCGTCATGTCCTACCACTCGCTCGAGGACCGCCTGGTCAAGCAGGCCTTCGTCGAGCACACCCGCAGCGACCTGCCGCCGGACCTTCCGTTCGTCCCCGAGGGCCACGAGCCCGCGCTGCGGCTGGTCACCCGCGGCGCCGAGAAGGCCTCCGCAGAAGAGATCGAGCAGAACCCCCGAGCCGCATCGGTGCGCCTGCGCGCCGTCGAACGAGTCCGCACCAGCACTGGAGCAAGCCGATGAGCACCCTGATGACGCAGGCCCGGAATCGCGTACCCCGCTTCGCGGAGGCCGCCGTCGAGCGCGCCCGGCTGACCGTCGTCCCTCGCCGGGCGACCCGGGCGCCGAAGGTGCCGTTCGTGGCGCTGGTGTCGCTGCTGCTGGTGGGCGGCGTCGTCGGGCTGCTGCTGTTCAACACCAGCATGCAGCAGGCCTCGTTCGTGGCCACCGAGCTCGAGGCCACCGCCGCGACCCTCAACGCGAAGGAGCAGGCGCTGCAGATGCAGCTCGACACCCTGCGTGATCCGCAGAAGGTCGCCAGCCGGGCCCGCAAGCTCGGCATGGTCCCCGCGGCCAGCCCCGCGTTCATCCGGCTCTCCGACGGCAAGATCCTCGGCAACCCGACGGTCGCCGATCCGGCCGACGCGATGCGGATCGCGCCGCTGCCCACCCAGAAGCCCAAGAACCTGCGCCCGGACCCGGTGATCCTCGAGCTGCCGCCGGTGAAGACCGCGAAGAAGAAGGCCGACACGACGCCGGCTGACGCCGGGAACGGTCCCGCGGAAGGTACAAAGAAGCAGCACACGTCAGCAGCGTCGGGGGAGTGAGCGTTGACCCAAGGCAGGCGCCCCGCACCCGGGCGGCCACGCAGCACGTCCCGCGCACCCCGTAAACGGTCGCTGCGCGGCGCCTCGCTGCTGCGGCTGCGGGTCGGCTTCGTCCTGATCGCGATGGTGGTCTCGGTCTTCGGTGCGCGGCTGTTCCAGCTCCAGGGCATCGACGCGCAGGCCTACGCCGCCAAGGCCGAGGCCAACCAGGCCACCGGCCTGGTCACGCACACGCTGCCCGCCACCCGTGGGTCCATCGTCGACCGCACCGGGATGCCGCTCGCTGAGTCGGTGGACGGCAAGATGATCACCGCCGACCCGACGATGACCCACGACCACGCCCAGGAGATCGCCAAGGTCCTGGCCGGCCGGCTCGACATCGACTACTTCGAGACCCTCGACAAGCTGCGGCAGACCGACACCCAGTTCCGCTACATCGCCCGCCGGGTCCCGGCCGCACAGGCCAACGACGTGATGGCCGAGCTCGAGGCGCGGGGGCTCGAGGGGATCGCCACCGACCCCGACCCGGTGCGGGACTACCCGGCCCATGACGTCGCCGCCAACCTGCTCGGTTTCCTTGGCACCGACGGCAAGCCGCTGGCCGGCTTCGAGCGGCTGTTCAACGCGATGCTCGACGGCGCGGACGGGTCCGCGACCTACGAGACCGGCGCCGGCAACCGGATCCCGCTCGGCGACAACAGTGTGATCCCGCCGCAGGCCGGCGAGGACCTGATGCTCACCATCGACCGGGACGTGCAGTGGTACACCCAGCGGGTGCTGCGCCAGGCCGTCCAGGCCTCCGGCGGCGAGTCCGGCGCCGCGGTGGTGATGGACAGCCGCACCGGCGAGGTGCTCGCGCTGGCCGACCACCCCACCTTCGACGCGAACAAGCCGCTCGTCTCACCCGAGTCCGACCTCGGCTCCCGGGCGCTCTACGACGTCTACGAGCCGGGCTCGGTGCAGAAGGTGCTCACCGCCGCCTCGCTGATCGATGCCGGCAAGGTCACCCCCGAGACCGAGATCGTGGTCCCGCCCGAGCTGCCCCGCTCGGACCGGGTGATCCACGACTACTGGGACCACGGCCGGCTCAGGCTCACCCTCACCGGCGTGATCGCCAAGTCCTCCAACATCGGCACCGTGCTCGCCGCCGACGAGTTCTCCCCGAAGGAGCTGCACTCCTACCTGGCCGGCTTCGGGCTCGGCAAGAAGAGCGGCGTCGGCATCCCCGGCGAGGCGGCCGGACTGCTGCCGCCCTGGCGCGACTGGTCGCAGCTGCGGCAGGACACGATCTCCTTCGGCCAGGGCGTCTCGGTCAACGCCTTGCAGATGGCCACCGCGGTGAACACGATCGCCAACGGCGGCGTACTCATCGAGCCGAGCCTGGTCAAGGGCAGCGCCACCACCAAGAAGGGCAAGGTCGTCGGCAGCGCCACCACTGATGCCCGCCGGGTGATCAGCGAGCAGGCCGCCCAGATGACCACCGAGATGATGGAGGCGGTCACCGACCCCGAGGAGGGCACCGCGCCCGCGGCCGCGATCGAGGGCTACCGGGTGGCCGGCAAGACCGGCACCGCGCAGCGCGTCGGTGAGGACTGCGGCTGCTACGACGGCACCTTCACGGTCTCCTTCGCCGGATTCGCGCCCGCCGACGACCCCCGGTTCCTCGTCTACGTGGTCGTCCAGGACCCCAAGAACGGCGGCGGCGGCGGCTCGATCGGCGGCCCGGCGTTCCACAAGATCATGACCTACCTGCTGCAGAAGTACGCCGTCCCGCCGACCGGCTCCGCGCCACCCGACACCCCGCTCGAATGGTGACCGCGGGTAACCTTCCGGCGTGCCAGACGTGATCCCGACGCGACCGAGCGCGCCCGCGAGCACCCCTCTGCACACGCTGACGGGGTGGCTCGGCGGGGACCTCGTCGACATCGTGAACCCCGACGACCAGGCAGCCGTCACCGGGGTCAGCCTCAGCAGCCAGCGGGTCCGGCCCGGCGACCTCTACGCGGCACTGCCCGGCAGTCGTGCCCACGGCGCCACCTTCGCCGGTGACGCCGTCGCCGCCGGCGCGGTCGCCGTGCTCACCGACCCTTCCGGTGCCGAGCTCTGCGGTGACCTGTCCGTCCCGGTGCTCGTCGTCGAGCGGCCGCGCGCGCTCCTCGGTTCCCTGGCGGCGAAGGTGTACGGCGAACCGGCCGAACGTCTCAGGCTGGTAGCGGTGACCGGGACCCAGGGGAAGACCACCACCACCCGTCTCGCGGAGAGCGGCCTGCAGACCTCCGGAGTCCCGGCCGCGGCGATCGGGACCGTGGGCACCCGGATCGACGGCGTCGACGTACAGACCGCGCTGACCACCCCCGAGGCGCCCGACCTGCACGCCCTGTTCGCGGTGATGCTCGAGCGGGGAGTGCAGGGCTGCGCGATGGAGGTCTCCAGCCACGCGCTGGTGATGGGCCGGGTCGACGGCGTCGTCTTCGACGTCGCGGCGTTCACCAACCTGGGTCGCGACCACCTCGACTTCCACGCCGACGTGGAGGAGTACTTCCTGGCCAAAGCCTCTTTGTTCACCCCCGAGCGGGCCCGGGTCGGCCTGGTCAACATCGATGACCACTACGGCCGCCGGCTGCTCGCCGAGGCGACCATCCCGATGCGCACCTTCTCCGCCGGCGGGTCGGCCGCGGACTGGACCGCCGACGAGATCGAGATGGCACCCACCGGATCCCGGTTCACCGTGGAGGCGCCGTCCGGTGACCGGTTCCCGGCCGAGGTGGCGCTGACCGGGGACTTCAACGTGGCCAACGCCCTGTGCGCGATCGCCGTGCTCGGGGAGGCCGGCTTCGACCCGGCCGCCGTGGCCCGGGGGATCGCCGCGTCGTCGGGAGTGCCCGGACGGCTCGAGCAGGTCGACGCGGGCCAGGACTTCCTCGCGATCGTCGACTACGCCCACAAGCCGGACGCGGTCACCGCCGCCCTCGAGGCGCTGCGCCCGCTGACCAAGGGCCGGCTGGTGGTCGTGCTCGG
>JAICRS010000234.1 GCA_025966335.1 Nocardioidaceae bacterium | reverse complement strand
GCGTCGTGGTGGGCGAACCCTCATTGTCCCACGCCGTCCGGCTCCTCCGGACACGCCGGTAAACCAGTCGTCGCAGCGAACTCCCGGCGTACACAATGGGGCCGCATGAGCCCCAGCACCCGCCAGCCACAGAGCCCCGCCGGCCTCGAACCGGTGCCGCACGGCCGGACGGCGCGCCGGCTGGACTGGCTGCTGCTGCCGCCTATGCTGCGCCGGCTGATCGAGGGCAGACTCGGCTCGCCGGTCATCGACGCCGCCTCTGCCGGCACCGGCTTCACGCCCGGGTTCGCCTCGGTGCTGACCGGACGGGACGGCCAGAAGCTGTTCGTCAAGGCAGCGAGCAAGAAGGCGCAGAAGCCGTTCGCCGACTCCTACCAGGAAGAGGTACGCAAGCTCAGCCTGCTGCCGGCCGGGCTTCCGGTGCCGAGACTGTTGTGGAGCCACGAGGACGACCTGTGGGTGGTGCTCGGGTTCGAGCACGTCGCTGGCCCCAACCCCGAGCGGCCCTGGAACCGGCGCGAGCTCGACGCCTGCCTGGACACGCTGGAGGTGCTCGCGGATGCGCTGACGCCGGCGCCGAGGTCGCTGCGTGCGTTCAGCGAGGAGTTCGAGGACGCGCTTGCCGGCTGGGGACACGTGCGCCGGACCGCGCCGGACTGGCCGCACCTCGAGGACGCCGCCGCGCTCGCCACCCGGTTCGCCGAAGCGACCGCCGGCAACACGCTCGTGCACACCGACGCTCGCGACGACAACTTCCTGCTCTCCCCCGACGGACGCGCGATGCTGTGTGACTGGAACTGGCCGGTGCGCGGCGCCGCATGGATCGACACGGCGCTGCTGCTGGTCTCTGCCCACGGCGAGGGCATCGACGCCGACGCGGTCCTCGCCGAACGCCGGCTGACCAAGGACGTCGACCCCGAGCACGTCGACGTGCTTCTCGCGCTGCTCGCCGGGTACTTCCTGGAGCACCGCGACCATCCGACACCGAACTCCTCCCCCTACCTCCGGATCCACCAGTCGTGGTACGCCGAGGCCACCTGGGACTGGCTGGCGGGCCGGCGGGGCTGGTCGTGACCGGAGCGGCTCCGCGCGCCGCCGGGGTCCGGATCGGCTTCCCGGAGATTCCCGACCGGGTCCGCGAGTGGGTCGAGGAGGTGCTCGGCTCACCTGTGGCCGCCGCGTTCGAGCAGGTGGGCGGGATGTCGCCGGGCTGCGCCACCCGGGTCGTGACTGCGAACGGCCGACGTGCCTTCGTCAAGGCCGTCGGACCCGAGCTGAACCCGGTCACTCCGGACCTGTTCCGGCACGAGGCGCTGGTCCTCACGCATCTTGGAGCCAACCCGCTGTGGGCCGAGCTGCTCGACCTGTACGACGAACCGGGTGGTTGGGTCGCGCTCGTGTTGGAGGACATCCCGGGCGGTCATCCGGACATCACGAATCCGGACCACGGGGCGGCGATGCTGGCCGCCACGGACCAGCTCACCGATGCCCTGGCCGGACAGGCCGCGACGCTGGACATCGCCACGTCGTCGGACGGCGTCCATCGCTGGACGGAGGCGTGGCCCGCCCTGGACGAGGTGCCGTCCGACGTACTTCCGGCCTGGGTCCGCGAGCACGCGTCGGAGCTCGAGTCGCGACACCGCGAGCTGGCGGATGCGGCCGCCGGCAACCACCTCGTGCAGAACGACATCCGCAACGACAACCTCATCCTGCGCGCCGACGGCTCTCTGGTGTTCGTGGACTGGGGCATGGCCCGTCGCGGGGCATCCTGGGTCGACCCGCTGATCGTCCGGCTGGAGTGGGTCGAACAGCCGGTGTTCGACGACCTGGTGGCGGCATCGCCGGCACTGAAGGAGCTGGGCGACGAGCAGGTGACTACCTTCCTGGTGGCGCTGGGGGTCTGGCTGGCGCACCGCACGACGGTGCCGATGATCGGACTGCCCACCATGGACCTGTTCCGGCGCACAGAGTCCGCGCGGCTGCTCGAGGGCGCCCGGCGTCGGCTGGGCCGGTGACCGATTTGGGGGCGCACCGGCGTCGCTGATATCGTTGACCCTTGCGTGTGGCGCCCGGTGTACGACGGGGCGCGGGCACGAATCCCAGACCCAACCGTTGAACAACAATCGAGGCTTGCCCCGTGGCGAACATTAAGTCCCAGATCAAGCGCAACCGACAGAACGAGGCTGCGCACGAGCGCAACAAGTCCGTGAAGTCGGCGCTGAAGTCGGCCATCCGCAAGTTCCGCGAGGCCGCGGAGTCGGGCGACGCCGAGAAGGCGCACGCGCTCGCCAAGGACGCCAGCAAGAAGCTCGACAAGGCTGCGTCCAAGGGCGTCATCCACAAGAACCAGGCCGCCAACAAGAAGTCGGCCATCTCCAAGAAGGCCTCCTCTCTCTGAGGCCCGCCAATCAGGCGCCGCTCCCGTTCGGGAGACGGCGCCTTTTTGCGTGCCCTGGTTGTCGCGTCTAGCGTCCGGTGCGGGCTTCGGTCACCGTGAGCACCATCCGCTCCAGGGAGTAGGCGGCGTCGCTGGCCGCGCCCTTGACCTCGGCGTCGGCCCGGGCCACCGCGCTGATCGCCTCGGACAGGCCCACCTCTCCCCAGCCGCGCGCCTGCTCGCGGAGGATCTTCAGCTTCCACGGCGGCACCCCGGCCTCCCGGGCCAGGTCGGCATCGCGCAGACCACGTCCGGCGGCCTTGAACTTCGCGAGTCCCCTCAGCCCGCCGGCGAACGCGCTGGTGACCAGGACCGGCGCCGTGCCGTTGTCGAGCGCCCAGCGCAGCTCCTCGAGCGCCACCGCGGTGCGGCCGTAGATCGCCGCGTCGGCGACCGCGAAGGACTTCACCTCCGCGCGGCCTCCGAAGTACTTCTTCACCACACCGACGGTCAGCGGTTCGCCGGCGAAGTCGCTGGACAGCTGGTGGGCCGCTCCGGCGAGCGCCCGCAGGTCCTGGCCGACCGACTGCACCAGCAGCTCCGCCGCGTCCTCGGCGATCCGGCCGCCGTGCGAGCGGACCTCGTTGGCCACGAACCTGGGGAACTCGTACTGCTTGAGCGCCACCGACTTGACCTCGGTCACCGTGCCCAGCTTGCGAAGCTTGCCGAGCAGTCCGCTGCCCTTCTGGCCTCCCGAGTGGACCAGGACCAGACCGACGTCCTCGGCCGGTGAGCCGGCGTAGTCGACAAGCCCTGCGTGGGTGTCCTCGGGCAGATTCTCAAGGGAGCGCACCACCACGCAGCGGACGGCGGAGAACAGCGACGGGGCGGCGAGGTCACCCAGGGCTGCCATGCTCAGCTGGTCGGCCGTGGTCTCGCTCAGCTCCGACTCGGGGTCGGCCTCCTTCACCGCGCGGACCGCCGAGGAGACGGTTCTCTCGTTGAGGAGCTCCTCCGGGCCGCTGACCAGCGTGACCCGGCCGAGGATGTCGGATGCCTTCGGATTCGCCATGGTGGGATCAGCCTGCCACACGGCTGAGACAGTCCTGCTCAGGCGGTGCGCGGCCCTATCGGGCGGTCGCGCGGCCGGCGCAGTCGATGCAGGCGCGGGCCACCGGACGGGCCTCGAGCCGGGCCGGCGCGATCGGTCCTCCGCACGCCTCGCACGAGCCGTAGCGGCCCTCCGCAACGCGCACGCAGGCATCGTCGATCTCGCGGAGCCGCTGCTGCGCCTGGGCGATCAGGGCGCCGAGCTGGGAGCGCTCGAACGCGATCGTGGATCCCTCGGGATCGTGCTCGTCGTCAGCGTTGGAGTCGGCCGAAGCGGCGACCATGCCACGGAAGTCGCCGTGCAGGCCGGCCAGCCGGCTCACGGTGAGCGCGCGCTCGCGCGCCAGGAGGGTCACCAGTCGGTCGGGGTCAGGTGCGGGCGGAGGGTGCTCGTTCATACGGCGGCATCAACGCCGCCGCGATCCACGGCTATTCCCAGGCACCACGTCGGTGCGCGGCAGCGCCGGTCGTCCGGCAGACTGAGGGCATGCTCCAGGTCACCTCGCTGCTGATCGCGCCGGTCAAGGCACTCGCGGCGGTGTCGAGGGATCGAGTGAGGCTGGAGCGGGCCGGCGTACCCGAGGACCGTCGCTTGTTCCTGCTGCACGCCGACGGAACGGTGGCCACGATGCGGCAGTTCCCCGAGCTGACCCGGGTCGTACCCGATCTCGACCTCGACGCGGGAACGCTGACGGTGAGCCTGCCCGACGACTCGACGGCGCGCTCGGACCTGTCCGCCGCGGACGGGAGCGTGCAGACGACGCTGTTCGGCAAGGACCGGGCCGGGCGGCTGCTGCCCGGTCCCGTCGCGGACGCGCTGTCGGACTACGTGCGCCAGCCGCTGCGGCTGGTCCTCGCGGACACGACCGGTGTCGGCTGGGACGAGGGGCCGGTGTCCTTGGTCGGTCGCGCATCCGCAGACGCGTTGGGTGCGCCGACGGAGCTCGGCCGGCCGACACGGGGTCGGTACCGGATGCTCGTCGAGCTCGACGGCACCGCCGCGTTCGAGGAGGACGCCTGGGTCGGGGACCGGCTCCGGCTCGGCCAGGCGCTGGTCCGCGTCACGCACACGCTGGAGCGTTGCGTCGTGATCAACTACTCGCCGAGCACCGGGGCCCGGGACTGGTCCGGCCT
>JAICRS010000370.1 GCA_025966335.1 Nocardioidaceae bacterium | reverse complement strand
CGGGATGAAGACGACCGAGGAGATCCTCGAGCTCGGCATCGAGAAGTTCAACGCGGAGTGCCGCAAGTCCGTCTTCGAGTACACCTCGGAGTGGCGCGACTACGTGACCCGCCAGGCCCGCTGGGTCGACTTCGACAACGACTACAAGACCCTCGACCTCCCCTACATGGAGAGCGTCATGTGGGCGTTCAAGCAGCTGCACGACAAGGGTCTGGCGTACGAAGGCTTCCGGGTGCTGCCCTACTGCTGGAACGACGAGACCCCGCTGTCCAACCACGAGCTGCGGATGGACGAGGACGTCTACCAGCAGCGCGTCGACCCCGCCGTCACCGTCGGCCTGCGGCTCACGAGCGGTCCGGCCGAGGGTGCGCTCGCCCTCATCTGGACGACGACCCCCTGGACGCTGGCCGCGAACCTCGCCGTGATGGTCGGCCGCGACATCGACTACGTGGTCGTGGAGTCGGACTTCACCGGGACCACGGAGCGGTACCTGCTCGCGGAGGCCCGGCTGGCGGTGTACGCCAAGGAGCTGGGGGAGAGCCCCGAGGTGCTCCAGCGCTTCCGCGGGGTCGACCTGATCGAGAGCACCTACACGCCACCGATGTCCTACTACCTGGGCCACGAGCGCGCGTTCCGCGTCGTCGAGGCCGACATCGTCACCACCGAGGACGGCACCGGGCTGGTGCACTCCGCGGGGGCCTTCGGTGAGGAGGACAAGGTCGTCACGGACCGCGAGGGCATCGAGCCCGTCGTCCCGGTGGCCAAGGACGGCACGTTCACGCCGCCGGTCGACGACTACTCCGGCCTGCACGTGTTCGAGGCCAACCTGGCGATCATCGACCACCTCCGGGCGAAGACCCGCGGAGTCGGTGACACGGGGTCGATCACCGAGGGCACCGTGCTGCTGCGCCGCGAGTCCTACGAGCACTCCTACCCGCACTGCTGGCGCTGCCGTGAGCCGCTGATCTACATGGCGGTCTCGTCGTGGTTCGTGTCGACGACCAAGATCCGCGACCGGTTGCTCGACCTGAACCAGCAGATCCGCTGGGTGCCCGACCACGTCAAGGACGGCCAGTTCGGCAGGTGGCTGGAGAACACCCGTGACTGGTCGATCTCCCGCAACCGCTTCTGGGGCTCGCCGATCCCGGTCTGGCGAAGCGACGACCCGGCGCACCCGCGCGTCGACGTCTACGGCTCGCTCGACGAGCTCGAGCGCGACTTCGGCGTGCGCCCCGACGACCTGCACCGGCCGTTCATCGACCAGCTGACGCGCCCCAACCCCGACGACCCCACGGGGAAGTCGACGATGCGCCGCGTCACCGACGTCATGGACTGCTGGTTCGAGTCCGGCTCGATGAGCTTCGCCCAGGTGCACTACCCGTTCGATAACACCGACTGGTTCGAGCACCACTTCCCGGGCGACTTCATCGTCGAGTACATCGGCCAGACGCGCGGCTGGTTCTACACGATGCACGTGCTGGCCTCGGCGATCTTCGAGCGGCCGGCGTTCGAGACCTGTCTCAGCCACGGCAT
>JAICRS010000203.1 GCA_025966335.1 Nocardioidaceae bacterium | reverse complement strand
CAGCCGAAGGAGCCGGACAACCTCGACGTGGAGGGCCTGCTCAAGGGCATCTACCACTTCGCCGTACCGCCGGCCGTGAACGCCGAGAATCCCCCGCGCGTGCAGCTGCTCGCGTCCGGTGTCGGCTTCCCGTGGATCACCGAGGCGCAGCGCCTGCTCGCCGAGGACTGGGGCGTCGCCGCCGACACCTGGTCGGTGACGTCGTGGAACGAGCTCGCCCGGGACGCGGTGGACGCCGAGGAGTGGAACCTGCTCCACCCGTCCGAGGACGCCCGGGTGCCCTACGTGACGAACAAGCTCAAGGAGGCCGACGGCCCGTTCGTCGCGGTCAGCGACTACATGCGCGCGGTCCCGAACCAGATCGCGAAGTGGGTCCCCGGGGACTTCCACGCCCTGGGCACCGACGGGTTCGGGTTCGCCGACACCCGACCGGCCGCACGCCGGTTCTTCCACGTCGACGCGCAGTCCGTCGTGGTCCAGGCGCTCCAGGCGCTCGCCGAGCGGGGCGAGGTCAAGCGCGAGACCGTGCAGGAGGCCTTCGACAAGTACCAGATCGACGACCCGACCGCGGTGCGCGGTGTGAAGCAGGAGGGCGGCGACGCCTGACCTGCTGATTACCACGGTATGCAGCCGATCTGCCGCTCCCCATGGTGTTCGCCCCATGGGGAGCGGCAGATTGCCATGGGGAGCAGCGGGTTCCTCGGCAGGCCGGGCCACGTCCGGCGTGACCGGTAGCCAGAGCTGTTCCCGTTCATGTGCGCGGGAACGGTAGCGGTTCTGCAAGGATTCACTACCGTTGCGGTTCACGTGCCCGGCAACGGTAGTCGCGACTATCCCTCGCCGCCCTGCCCGCCGCAACGCGCGGTAAGCGCCGAACGGCCGCACGGCGGCGGGCCTCAGGCGACGTCAGGCGTCAGGCGGTCCGGGCGTCCGACTCGACGGCCGCGAGCGGGCTCGGTGCACCGTTCTTGAGCAGGGCCCGCCACCGCCCCCGGTGGTAGACCGCAGGCTGCGTCGTACGGATGAAGTCGGTCAGGATCGTCACGAACCGCTGCGGGTGGTCCTTGTGCGGGAAGTGCCCGGCGTTCGCGATCACCTGGACCGACGCTTCAGGCGCGAGCTCGGCCGCGAGACCCGCGTGCCGCACCGGGATCACGTCGTCGTCGGTGCCCCAGATGACGCACATCGGCATCGCGTGGGTGAGGTAGGCGCGATCGGCCATGGTCACCACCTGCCCGCGCCAGTCGACGACCGCGCTGACCACGTGCCGGATCGCCGCGCGGGCGCGCCGGTCGCGGAAGGAGTCGTAGATCGAGGCGACCTCGTCGAGGTCACGGGTGTGCGGCAGTCCCGAAGCGGCGAGGCCCTTCATCGCGAGGCCGGCCGCGTGCCGCAGGCCCGGCAGCATCGCCACGTGCATCGCCTGGTGGAACCCGGGGAGCGTTATCGCGCGGATCACCGGCGTCACCTCGCGGCCCAGACCGCCGGGCGAGACCAGGACCAGCCGCTCCGTGCGCTCGGGGAACTGGTAGGCGAACTGCATCGCCACACCGCCGCCGAAGCTGTGCCCGACCACGGTCACCCGGTCGATCCCGAGCACGGTGAGCAGGTCGCGCATCCCGTTCGCGTAGCCGCCGACGCTGTAGTCCGCGCGCGGCTTGTCGGACTTCCCGTGCCCGAGCAGATCCGGCGCGATCACGGTGAACCTGCGGGAGAGCGCCGCCACCACCGGCAGCCAGGTCGTGTGGTCGCAGCCGAGCCCGTGCAGCAGCAGCAGCGCGGGACCGGAGCCGGTCTTGATGAACGCGCGCCGGTGGCCGTGGATGGTGAGGTACTGGACCTCGACCGGCTTGGGCATGTGTGGTGCTCCTCACGGAGATGTTGCCCGGATGTTAACCAGAACGCGTTACAAAATTCGTCATCGGGCCCATGAACCCGAAGAATTCTCCGCTTCGTTACCTTCGGCCGTACGCCGGGCCTGGCGACCGTGACAACTAGGCTGACCTCATGAACGCGAAGCCGCCGGGCCGCAACCGTGCCCGGATCGCCCGCCGGCTGCAGAAGTCGGTCGGCGACCTGACCACGGCGGCGCTCACCCGGATGGAACGGGACATGCCCTGGTTCCGCGACCTGTCGGCCGAGGACCGGTCCTGGATCGGGCTCATCGTGCAGGCCGGGATCAACGCGTTCGTCACCTGGTACCGCGACCAGGGGCCGGACTCCCCCATCACCGCCGAGGTGTTCGGTGCGGCGCCGCGCGCGCTCACCGGTGTTGTGAGTCTCCACCAAACCGTGGAAATGGTGCGGCTGTCGATCGAGGTGGTCGAGGAGAACGTCGCCGACGCCGTCGGCGAGGAGGACGCACCCTCGGTCCGCGAGGCGATCGTGCGCTACGCGCGGGAGGTCGCCTTCGCCACCGCGGAGGTCTACGCGAAGGCCGCCGAGATGCGCGGCGCCTGGGACGCCCGGCTCGAGGCGCTCGTGGTCGACTCGGTGCTCCGCGCGGAGGCCGATGAGACGGTCCGGTCGCGGGCGAGCGCGCTCGGATGGGAGGCCAAGGGCGACGTGACGGTGGTGCTGGGACGGGTACCGGTCACCGCAAGCTCCGGCCAGGGCCGCGAGAGCGTGATCGACGAGGTCCGCCGCTCCGCGCGGCAGGTCGGCCTCGATGCGTTGTGCGCGGTCCAGGGCGACCGGTTGGTCGTCGTACTCGGTGGCGTCGAGAACCCTGACAAGGCGGGGGCGACGGTGGTCCAGCACTTCGGTGAAGGACCCGTGGTGGTCGGCCCGGTGGTGCCCGACCTGGTCCACGCCAACATCTCCGCGCGGGCCGCGATCGCCGGCCTCCGCGCCGCCCCCGGCTGGCCGTCGGCACCGAGGCCGGTGACCAGCGACGACCTGCTCCCCGAGCGGGCCCTGGCCGGCGATGGACATGCCCGGCGACAGCTGGTCACCGACATCTACACACCGCTGGTTGCGGCCGGCTCCTCGATCCTCGACACGGTCGCCACGTTCCTCGAGCAGGGCGGGTCGCTGGAGGCCACGTCGCGGGCGATGTTCATCCACGCGAACACGGTCCGCTACCGGTTGCGGCGGGCCGCGGAGATCACCGGGCTGGCCGCCACGGACCCGCGGCACGCCTACACCTACCGGCTGGCGCTGACCCTCGGTCGGCTGACCGCCCCGGATCCGACCGGAAGCCGATCTTTGTAGGGTTCCTACAGGAACACCCCGCGAATCTTCGTTCGTGCTGCGGGCGCGTGAGCGGGCCGGATCCGGGCACTCTTGTCATGTGCTCGTCATCGTTGCTCCCGGCCAAGGCGCCCAGACCCCCGGCTTCCTCTCCCCCTGGTTGGAGGACCCGACGTTCGCGGACCGGCTGACCTGGCTGTCCGCCGTCAGCGGCATCGACCTCGTCCACTACGGGACCGAGGCGGACGCCGAGACGATCCGCGACACCGCAGTTGCGCAGCCGCTGCTGGTCGCCTCCGGCCTGCTCGCCGCCCTCGAGCTGTTCCCGCATCCTGCCGACGCGTTCGGCCGGGTCAGCGCCGTGGCCGGACACAGCGTCGGAGAGCTCACCGCGGCCGCAGGAGCCCGCGCGATCACCGCCGAGCAGGCGATGGTCCTCGTCCGCGAGCGCGGCAACGCGATGGCCGCCGCCTCGGCGGTCACCCCGACCAGCATGACCGCGATCCTCGGCGGCGACCGCGAGGAGGTCCTCGCCAAGCTCGAGCAGCACGGGCTGACCGCCGCCAACGACAACGGCCCCGGCCAGATCGTGGCCGCGGGCACCGTCGAGCAGCTCCAGGCCCTCGCCGACGACCCGCCGGCCAAGTCGCGGCTGATGCCGTTGTCGGTGGCGGGAGCGTTCCACACCCAGCACATGGCCCCCGCGGTCGACGTACTCGCCAGGCTCGCCCGTTCGGTGTCCACCCACGACCCGCGCACCCCGCTCATCTCCAACCGCGACGGCCAGGTCGTCCACGACGGCCGCGAGGTGGTCAAGCGGATCGTGTCGCAGATCAGCAACCCGGTCCGCTGGGACCTGTGCATGGAGACCATGCAGGACCTCGGCGTCACCGGCATGCTGGAGATGCCGCCGGCGGGAACCCTGACCGGCATCGCCAAGCGGCAGATGAAGGGCGTGGAGACGTTCGCGCTCAAGACCCCCGACCAGCTCGACGCCGCCCGCGCCTTCTGCGACAAGCACGGCGACGCCTCGCACATCGACACCAACCCCACCTGGCGGATGCTGGTCGCCCCCGCCAAGGGCACCTTCCACCAGGCCCCGGACCTGGTCGAGGGCGGCTCGATCCGTCCCGACAGCAAGGTCGGCGCTGTGGCGAGCCTGCGTGACGAGACCCCGGTGACCGCACCGTACGGCGGCACCATCGTCGAATGGCTCGTCGAGGACGGCGATCTCGTCTCACCCGGCCAGCCGTTGATCCGGCTGCATCCCGAAGGGATCCCGTCATGACCAGGCTCAGCTCCGCGACGGGCGCACCGCACGCCACGATCCTCGGCATCGGCTCCTACCGGCCGGACCGGGTGGTGCCCAACTCCGAGCTCGTCGAGGCGATCGACTCCAGCGACGAGTGGATCCAGCAGCGTTCCGGCATCAAGGAGCGCCGGTTCGCCGGGCCGGACGAGAGCGTGCAGATGATGTCGGTCGCGGCCTCGCGTAAGGCCCTGGACCGGGCCGGCATCGAGCCGGCGCAGATCGACTGCGTGATCGTGGCGACCGTGTCGCACATGCTGCAGACCCCGGCGATCGCCACCGCGATCGGCTACGAGCTCGGCACCGACAAGGCACCTGCGTTCGACATCTCCGCGGCCTGCGCGGGGTTCTGCCACGGCGTCGCGCTGGGATCGGACATGATCCGCGGCGGCAGCGCCAAGCACGTGCTGGTGATCGGCGTCGAGCGGCTCACCGACATCACCAGCCTCAGCGACCGCGGCACCGCCTTCATCTTCGCCGACGGGGCCGGCGCCGCCGTGCTCGGACCGGCCGACGAGCCCGGGATCGGGCCGGTGGTGTGGGGCTCCGACGGCGAGCAGTTCGACCTGATCCGGCAGAAGGAGGACTGGCGCGACGTCCTGGTCCAGGACCGCCCCGAGATGCCGCACCTGATCATGCAGGGCAGCGCGGTGTTCCGCTGGGCCTCCTTCGAGATGGCCAAGATCGCACAGGCCACGCTGGACCGCAGCGGGATCAGCGTCGACGACCTCGACGTGTTCGTGCCGCACCAGGCCAACATGCGCATCATCGACGCGATGGCGCGGTCGATGAAGCTGCCCGAGCGGGTGCGGATCGCCCGCGACATCGCGCACCAGGGCAACACGTCCGCGGCGTCCATCCCGCTCGCGCTGGACCGGATGATCGACGACGGCGAGGCCCGCAGCGGCGACACCGCTCTGCTGATCGCGTTCGGCGCCGGCCTGGCCTACGCCGCACAGGTCGTCACCATCCCGTAGACCCCCGTGCTGCGGCGATGGCCGCGGCACGGTCCGCAAGACCGACAACAGCAGCAT
>JAICRS010000070.1 GCA_025966335.1 Nocardioidaceae bacterium | reverse complement strand
GCTCCCGCTCGTGCTTGCGGCGCTCGTGCTGTTCACGGTCGGCTTCTTCGCCGCACACTCGGTCGCGAGCAGCTGGCTCAGCCGACGGGCCACCACCGCGCCGGCACAAGCGTCAGCGCTCTATCTGTTCTGCTACTACGCCGGGAGCAGCATCGGCGGAACGACCGGCGGCTTCGCATACGAGTACGCCGCGTGGCCGGGTCTGGTGGCCTTCGTCGTGGCGTTGCTGCTGGTCGCCCTCGCCTGCGCCGTGCTCCTGCGCCGCACCCCTGCCCGTCAGTCGCGACGTGACTAGGGTGTGACGATGCCGCCAGAGCAGATCGACCGGACCGTGCTGTTCGTCGGACTCGGTGCGATGGGACGGCCGATGGCCGGTCGGCTCGCGGCAGCCGACCTGAGGCTGAAGGTCGCCGACGCGGACCCCGAGCTCACCCAGCGGGTGGCCACGGAGATCGGCGCCGCCGCCGTGCCGGCCGACGGACTCACGGAGGCAGCGGCCGAGGTGGACTGCGTCGTGCTGATGCTGCCCGACAGCCGCGTCGTGGAAGCGGTGCTTCTCGGCAGCGACGGACTGCTCGGTGCTCTCCGCCCGGGCAGCCTGGTCGTCGACATGAGCTCGTGCCGCCCGGCCAGCACTGTGATGCTGGCTGCCAGGGCGCGGGAGCGCGATGTCGCGCTCGTGGACGCGCCGGTCTCGGGTGGCGTCACCCGGGCCACCACCGGGGAGCTGTCCATCATGGCGGGCGCGACCGGCGACGACTTCGCCGCAGTGCTGCCGCTGCTCCAGCAGATGGGCAAGGACGTGACCCACGTCGGCCCACCGGGCGCCGGCCACGCGATGAAGGCGCTGAACAACCTGCTCTCCGCGATCGGCCTGGTCGCCGCGTCCGAGGTGTTGTCGGTCGGGTCGGCGTTCGGGCTCGACCCGCGGGTCATGCTCCAGGTCCTCAACGGGTCGACGGGCCGCAACCACGCCACCGAGGTCAAGATGGAGAAGTTCGTGCTCTCACGTGCGTTCGACTCCGGCTTCAGCCTGCGGCTCATGGTGAAGGACCTGCGGACCGCCCTCGACCTCGCCCACGAGACGGGGACGCCCGTGCCGCTCGGGGCCGGGGCGCTGGAGGAGTGCATGGCCGCGTTCAGGATGCTCGGCGAAGGCGCGGACCACACCGAGGTGGCGGCGTACGTCGAGCGCCGCTCGGGCACCGAGCTGCACTGACACCGGCCGCAGACAGGGCCGCAACCACAACCGACAGGAGCGACGACGATGGCGACCGACGAGGAGAAGCAGGCCTACATCGACGACATGGCACGGTCGCGCGGTTACGTGCTCGACTACCACAAGATCATGGCCCGCAACGACTACGACGTGCTGCAGGCGACCAACGGTCTGGTCAACGCCGCCTACCTCGACCAGAGGCTGCTGGACCGCAAGACCAAAGAGCTGATCTTCATCGTCAGCCTCACCGTCCTGCGCGCGTCCAAGGGGCACATCCAGAGCCACATCCGTGTCGCGCTCGACCTCGGCGTCAGCGCGCAGGAGATCCTCGAGGCCATCGAGATCGCCCTCCCCGAAGCCGGCATCGTCGCCTTCCAGACCGGGTTCGACGCCTGGTGCGAGGTCGTCGGAGCCGAGGGGATCGAGCCGTCGGTGACGGTGCACCAGGGCGGTTCCGGCGGCGCGTGACATGTCCGACGACAGCACCGATCCGCTGCAGGCGGTGGCGGAGGCGCAGCCGCCGTTCTCGAGCTTCATGGGCATCCGGCTGGTCAGCTACAGCCGTGACGAGGTGGTCGGCGAGCTCTACGTCCGGGAGGACCTCGCGAACCGCAACGGAGTGCTGCACGGCGGCGCGATCATGGCGTTCGCCGACAACCTCGGCGGTACGGCGGCCAGCCTCAACCTCCCTGCCGGTGCGGGCACCACGACCATGGAGAGCAAGACCAACTTCCTTCGGGCGATCCCCCTTGGGCACACCGCGCGGGCGGTGTGCGTCCCGTTGCACCGGGGCCGCAGCACCTCCGTGTGGCAGACCACGGTCAGCGACGGGGAGGGACGAGCCGCCGCGATCGTCATCCAGACCCAGATGGTGCTTCTGCGGCGTTGACACAATGTACGGCCCGTTCTTAAAATGGCCGTACATTTCGCTTTCCGCTCGGAGGATGACCCCGCCTCATGCTGACCCTCGAAGGCCTCACCGTGGTCTCGCTGGAGCAGGCCGTTGCCGCACCGTTCGCCACCCGGCAGCTCGCCGACCTCGGCGCCCGCGTGATCAAGGTGGAACGGCCCGGACCCGGCGACTTCGCCCGCGGCTACGACGAGACCGTGAAGGGCATGTCCAGCCACTTCGTCTGGCTGAACCGGTCCAAGGAGTCCATCGCGCTCGACCTCAAGAGCGAGGAGGGCCGCGCCGCAATGCGCGCACTGGTCGCGCGGGCCGACGTGTTCGTCCAGAACCTCGCCCCCGGAGCGGCCGAACGGCTCGGCCTCGGCGCCGAACAGCTCCGCGCCCGGCACCCGCAGCTGGTCCACGCGTCGATCTCCGGCTACGGAGACGGCGGTCCGTACACCACGAAGAAGGCCTACGACCTGCTGGTGCAGTGCGAGGCCGGGCTGGTCTCGATCACGGGCACCCCGGAGGAACCGTCCAAGGTTGGGATCTCCGTCGCGGACATCGCCGCAGGAATGTACGCCTACACCGGCATTCTCACCGCTCTGCTGCGCCGCCACCGCACGCAGGAGGGTGCGACGGTGGAGATCTCGATGCTCGAGGCGCTCGCCGAGTGGATGGGCTTCCCGCTGAACTACGCGATGTACGGCGGCAGCTCGCCGACCCGCTCCGGTGCCTCGCACGCGGCGATTGCGCCCTACGGGCCGTTCCACTGCCGCGCCGGCGAGCAGGCGTTCCTCGGCATCCAGAACGAGCGGGAGTGGGCGATGTTCTGCGCCACTGTGCTCGAGATGCCCGAGCTCGCGGACGACCCCCGGTTCGCCACCAACACGCTGCGGGTGAACAACCGTGAGGTGCTCACCGGCCACATCGAGGGAGTCTTCGCCGACCTGTCCGCCGACGACGTCATCGACCGCCTGGAGGCAGCGGGGATCGCCAACGCCCGGCTGCGGGACATGGCCGGCCTGGCGGCGCACCCGCAGCTCGAGGCACGCGACCGCTGGCGCGAGGTCGGCTCCCCGGTCGGCCCGCTACGTGCCCTGGTCCCTCCGGCGATGCTGGACGGCGAGGAACCCGCCATGCACCCCATCCCGGCCCCCGGCGAGCACACCGCCGCGATCCTCACCGAGCTCGGGCTCGGGCCCACCGAGCCCGTCGAGAACGAAGCCTCCCACCACGACCCGGAGCTGTTGCCGTGACCGAGCTGAACACCGCCCCCGCCGCCACCGTGGACGGGCAGCGCCCCGCCGCAGCGGCACTCGCCGACTGGGCCCTCGCGCTCGTTCCCACCGACGAGGACCGGGCGCTCGCGGACCGCGCGCTGCTCGACACCGTCGCCGTCGGCATCGCGGCCCGGGAGCACCACATCCTCCGGGTCGGCGCGAGCCTCACCCACGGAGGACGGTGGGCCGCCGCCTGCCACGTCATCGACTTCGACGACCTGCACATGCCCTCCACCGCCCACATCAGCACCGTGTGCGTCCCGGTCGCACTCGCCACCGGTGGCGGCGCCGCGGCGTACCTCGCCGGCGCCGGGGTGATGGCGCGAGTCGGCACCGCTCTCGGTTGGCGGCACTACTCCGCCGGCTGGCACGCGACCACCACCTCGGGCGCGCTCGGGGCGGCGGTGACCGCTGCAGTCGCGCTCGGCCTCGACACCGGGCAGACGGCGCGGGCGATCGCACTGGCGGTGCCTGCCGCGGGCGGGGTGCAGCGAGCCTTCGGCACCGACGCGAAGTCGCTGCAGATCGGCTTCGCCGCCGACGCCGGCATCCGCGCCGCGGAGCTCGCCGCCGCCGGGGCCACTGCCGACCTGTCGGCCGTGGACGCCTGGCTACGGCTGGTCGGAGGGGACCCGGAGGCGCTCACCCTCGACGGTCCGGCAGTTCCGGGCGGCCTGGCGATCAAGATGTACCCGGCCTGCTACGCGCTGCAGCGGCCGATCACCGCGGTCCGGTCCGCGCTGGCCCCGGGAGAGCGACCGGACCCTGACAGCGTCCGGCGGATCACCGTCCGGACACCGGCCGCCTCGGTCCAGCCCCTGATCCACCACCGGCCGCAGGACGGGCTGCAGGGCAAGTTCAGCCTCGAGTACGCCGTCGCAACCGCCCTGCTCGACGAGTGGCAGGGCTTCGAGGCGTTCGGCGACGACGCCGTACGCCGTCCGGAGGCCCAGCGGCTGATCGGCCTGGTCGAGACCACGCTCGACGACCACGGGGACTCGCTGCTGTCCGGCCAGGTCGACATCGAGGTGCACACCGACGACGCCGTGCTCACCGGCTCGCTGCAGTTCCCGCCGGGATCGCCGCAGCGTCCGCCGACCGACACGGAGCTCGCGCAGAAGATCGCCACCTGCCTGGAGGGCAGCGACGTCGACGCAGCCGCGATCACCTGGGGCGGCGCCGGAGAGCTGCTGCGCCGGACCCTCACCGGTCCCCGGGCCTGAACGACTCGCCCTCACACCACCCGAACCCTGAAGGGAACACGTCATGGAAGGCCTGACCGAGGAAGAGGTGGCGATCGTCGAGATCGTCCGCGAGTTCGTGGACCGCGACGTCAAGCCGGTCGTCCAGGAGCTCGAGCACGCCAACACCTACCCGGAGAAGCTCATCGACTCGATGAAGCAGCTCGGCATCTACGGCCTGGCCATCGACGCGCCCTGGGGCGAGGCCAAGGTCAGCACCTCCTGCTACGTGCTGGTCACCGAGGAGCTGTCGCGCGGCTGGATGAGCCTGGCCGGGGCGATGGGCGGGCACACCGTCGTCGCGAAGCTGATCCAGGACTACGGCACCCAGGAGCAGAAGGACACCTACCTCTCGCGGATGGCCACCGGAGAGCTGCGCGCGACGATGGCGCTGACCGAGCCGGGTGGCGGCTCCGACCTCCAGGCCATGCGCACCGTCTCCCGGCGCGACGGCGACGAGTACGTCGTCGAAGGGTCGAAGACCTGGATCTCCAACGCCCGTAAGGCCGACCTGGTCGCCCTGCTCTGCAAGACCGACCCGGCCGCGGACCCCAAGCACAAGGGCGTCTCCATCCTGCTGGTCGACAAGGAGAACGGCCTCGACGGGCTGACCATCTCCCGCGACCTGCCGAAGCTCGGCTACAAGGGCGTCGAGAGCTGCGAGCTGGTGTTCGAGGGCATGCGCGTGCCGACCACAGCGCTGCTCGGTGACGAGGAGGGTCGTGGGTTCAGCCAGATGATGCGCGGCCTCGAGGTCGGTCGGCTGCAGGTCGCCGGCCGGGCACTCGGCGTCGGCCGCGCCGCCGTGGACGACGCGCTGCGCTACGCCCAGGAGCGGGAGAGCTTCGGGGTGCCGATCTGGAAGCACCAGTCGATCGGGAACTACCTCGCGGAGATGGCCACCAAGCTGACCGCGGCCCGACAGCTCACCCTCTACGCCGCACGCCGGTACGACGCCGGTGAGCGGGCCGACATGGAGGCCGGGATGGCGAAGCTCTTCGCCTCCGAGGCCGCGATGCAGATCGCCCTGGACGCGGTGCGGATCCACGGCGGCTACGGCTACTCCACCGAGTTCGACGTCGAGCGGTACTTCCGTGACGCCCCGCTGATGATCGTGGGGGAGGGGACCAACGAGATCCAGCGCAACGTCATCGCCAAGCAGCTCGTGAAGCGAGGGAAGTCGTGGGCGCAGTGACCTCGCCCGTTCCCGGGACGGTCGCCACCGCCCGGACACTGCTGTTCGTGCCGGGCACCACCCCCGCGAGGTTCGACAAGGCCGTCGCCAGCTCCGCCGACGAGGTGATCGTCGACCTCGAGGACGCCGTCCCCGAGGAGGAGAAGAGCTCGGCCCGGGACGCAGTCGCCGCGTGGCTGCGCGACGGTGGCAGGGCAGCTGTCCGGGTGAACGGAACCGCGACCGCCCACTACGACCAGGACGTCGCCGCACTGGCCGGGCTGCCGGGACTGCTCGCGGTCGTGGTGCCGATGGCGGACTCTCCCGACGCGCTCACCGCGCTGCACGAACGGCTCGGACCCGGCGTCGGGATCGTGCCGCTGGTCGAGACCGCGGCCGGACTGCTCCGCGCCGGCGAGCTGGCGCGTGCTCCCGGAGTCAGCCGGCTCGCGTTCGGGCACCTCGACTTCGCGGTCGACATCGACGCCGACACCGGCGACGAGGCGATGCTGATGGCGCGCTCGACGCTGGTGGTCGCGTCCCGCGCCGCCGGCCTACCCGGACCGGTCGACGGGGTCACCACCGTCCTCGACGACCCCGCCGCCGCGCGCGACGATGCCCTCCGGGCCCGCCGGCTGGGACTCACCGGCAAGCTGTGCATCCACCCCCGCCAGGTCGACGTGGTCAACGCCGCGATGAGCCCCACCGAGGAGCAGGTCGCCTGGGCCCGGCGGGTTCTCCAGAGCCGCACCGAGGGCGCGGCCCGGCTCGACGGGCAGATGGTCGACGCCCCCGTGATCGCCCGTGCGGAGGCGATCGTGTCCCGAGCCGAGGAGGCCCGATGAGTGAGTCCGTGGAGCAGGTCGTGCGCACGGAGGTGGTCGGCCACGAGCAGGCCGAAGCACTCGCCAACCTGCTCGGCACCGAGATCCCCGAGCGTGCCCTGCCGCCGCTGTGGCACTGGACGTACCTGCTCGAGCGCAGGGCTCATGCCGATCTCGGTCCCGACGGGCACCCCACGTTCGGCATCCCCGCGCCACCGGGCCCCGGCCGCAAGCGCATGTTCGCCGGCGGCACGGTCACGACGTACGGCGAGCTGCTCTTCGGCGTACCCGCCACCCGAACCACCCGCGTCACGGACACCCGCGAGAAGCAGGGCAGGACCGGTCCGCTCACCTTCGTCACCGTCCGCAACGAGTACGCCCAGGACGGCCGGATCCTGATCGTGGACGAGAACGACATCGTCTACCGCAGCGCGGACTCCACCGTGCCGCCGGCTTCCGCCGCTCCTGACGCGGAACCGCCGCAGGGGAGGGAGCCGCGGCTGACGCTGACCGCCGACGAGGCGCTGCTGTTCCGGTTCTCGGCGCTGACCTACAACGCCCACCGGATCCACTACGACCACAACTGGGTGCGCGAGGAGGGCTACGCCGACCTCGTCGTCCACGGTCCGCTCCAGGCCCTGATGATGGGCGAGCTGGTCCGCCGGTCCGGTGCCGGTCTGGTCGGACGGACGTTCCGCTACCGTCTGGTGAGTCCGATGATCGGGCCGCAGACGTTCACGGTTGCGGCCGCCGAGGCGGGCATCGACGCCGGCGCGGAGGTCTACGCCGAACAGGGTTCCCTCACGGCATCGAGCACGATCACACCGATCGAGCCCGAGGCCGCCTGACCGGCGTCGCTCGCACACACAGGAAAGGGACGCGCGATGCGACTCGGTCGACGAGAGCCGGACGACGTCTGGCGCGACGGCCCGGTCTTCATGGACAGCGACCGCCCCCTGGCCCGCTACGTGGGCCGCCCGGTCGCGGAGTTCCTCCGGGTGGAGGCCGCCGGCGGTGTCCTGCTCCTGCTGGCCGCGGTGGTCGCGATGGTCTGGGCGAACTCGGCCTGGGCGGACTCCTACGACGCCTTGTGGCACACCCGGCTCGGGATCACGGTCGGCTCCTTCGAGATGGCCGAGGACCTGCAGCACTGGGTCAACGACGCGCTGATGGTGATCTTCTTCTTCGTGGTCGGGCTCGAGATCAAGTACGAGTTCGTCGCCGGTCACCTCCGCGACCGCAAGGCGGCGTCGGTGCCGATCATCGCCGCCTTCGGCGGGATGGCGGTGCCGGCGCTGCTGTACTACCTGATCGCCGGGCAGGGCGAGGGTGCCTCCGGCTGGGGGATCCCGATGGCCACCGACATCGCGTTCGCCGTGGGCGTGCTCGGTCTGCTGGGCCGCCGTATCCCGGCCCCGGCCAGGGTCTTCCTGCTCACGCTGGCGATCGTCGACGACATCGGCGCGATCGCGGTGATCGCGGTCTTCTACACCGCGGACCTGTCCTTCGTCTGGCTCGCGCTCGCCGGGTTGGCGTTCCTGACGGTGATGGTGCTGCGCCGGCTCCGGGTGTGGTCGATGCCGATCTATGTCATGGTCGGCGTGTTCGCCTGGTTCGCCACCTACCAGTCCGGCGTGCACGCGACGATCGCCGGAGTCGTCCTCGGGATGCTGGCGCCGGCCCGGCCGCTGCTGCGGGAGAGCATCGCCCGTCGGTACGCCAGCCGCGCCCTCGCCGACCACCACTTCTCCGTCGAGGAGCTGGACCGGCTCCGGTTCCTGCTCCGCGAGTCGGTGCCGACCGTGGCCCGTCTGCAGAACCGGCTGCACCCGTTCAGCAGCTATGTCGTGCTTCCGATCTTCGCGCTGGCCAACGCCGGGATCGACCTCGGGGGCGGTGTGCTCGGGACCGCGCTCGAGTCCGAGGTCACGCTGGGTATCGCGGTCGGTCTGCTGGTCGGCAAGGTCGTCGGGATCACCGCAGCGTCCTGGCTGGCGATCACGGCCCGGCTCGGCCGCCTGCCGAACCGGACCACCTGGCCGATGATGACCGGGCTCGGCGTCGTCGGCGGGATCGGCTTCACCGTGTCGCTGTTCATCACCGGACTGTCCTTCCCGGGCAACGAGCAGCTGGTCGCCGACGCCAAGGTCGGCGTGCTCGGAGCGTCCGTGCTCGCTGCCGTTCTGGGCAGCGTCATCCTGCTGCTCAGCACCCGGTCGCGCGGCGCGGCCGAGGCGGACGATGCGGACCATGCCGCCGGTCCGTCAGGTGCGTGACCTGACGACCCGCTCCGCGCGCACGACCCCCCAGAGGTCGCGGAGCGCGTCGACGGAGGTGAAGGGATCGCCGTCGACCATGACCAGGTCTGCGCGCGCTCCGGGGCGGATGCGGCCGATGCGGTCGTTGCCCAGTGCATCCGCGGCCAGTGAGGTCGCCCCACGCAATGCCTGGTGCGTGGTCAGGCCGTACTCGACGAGACGTTCCAGCTCGTCGACCAGCGTCGGATGTGGCATGCCAGGGGCCCCGGCATCGGTGCCGGCGATGACCGGGATCCCGGCATCCAATGCCATCTGGACGCTGACTCGCTGCCCCTCCACGACTCGGCCGGCTTTGTGCACGGCGTACGCGGGGGCGTTGCCCGTGGTCGCTGACTCCGCGATCCGGTAGTAGGTCTCGGTTGTCGGACAGAGCACGGTACGTCGCCTCGCCATCTCGGCGATGATGTCCTCGGTGAGGAAGACGCCGTGCTCGATGGTGTCGATACCGGCGCGCACCGCGTTGCGGATGCCTTCGGTGCCGAGTGCATGGGCGGCGACCTTCCGGCCGCGCCGGTGCGCTTCATGGGCCAAGGCGGAGAGCTCCTCGAAGGTGAGCTCACTGTCGTCGACCTCTTCTCCCTCGGCTCTGCCGTAGACACCGCCGGTAGCCGCAGTCTTGATCACACCCGCACCGCGCAGCACCTGTCCTCGTACGGCCCTGACGACGGCATCGGCTCCGTCCGACGCGACACCCCAGAACCCGTCGTGGCCGCCGGTCATGATCACCGTCCGGCCGGACGCGATGACCGTCGGCCCCTCGATGGCGCCGCGGTCGATTGCGCGTGCCACGGAGATGGCCACATCCCAGTTGCTGCCGAGGTCCCGGATGGTCGTGATCCCCGCGTCCAAGTGGGCACGAGCGTGGTCCCCGGCACGCAGTACCGTCAGCTGCTCACCCTCCTGCTCGACCACTGCGGCCGGGTCTGCTCCACCGGACCAGACCAGATGGACGTGGGCATCGATGAGGCCTGGCAACAGGAACGAGCCGTCGAGATCCATCTCCACGTCGTCGTCACCCGCGCGGTCCGCCCGGCCCGGCTCGTGAACCCCGGTGATGACGCCGCCGTCGCAGGTGACGTCGCCGTAGCCCGGGTTCGAGGAGTCGCCGTCCCAGTAGGTTGCGTTGCGCAGGATCAGCGCCATCGGTCAGCGCTCCAGCATGTTCGAGACGACCCGACCTTGCTGGATCACCGTCTTGAGGTGGGTCGCCGGCTCGGCGAACACGGCCGCGTCCGCGAGCGGGTCGCCGTCGACGACGAGCAGGTCCGCATAGGCGCCGGGGGCGATGACCCCGATCTCGTCCTCCATCCCGAGCAGACGGGCGGCGGTGACCGTGGCGCTCTTCAGCACCTCGGCGGGCGGCTGAACCTGAGCCCTGATTCGGAACTCGTCGCTCTGGTGGACGTGCATCGTGCCGAGCAGGTCTGTGCCGAAGGCGATCGAGACACCACCGCGCCAGGCCCTCTCGAGTGCGCCGAGCCCGGCGTCCAGGACGACCGCGACCTTCTCCTGGCTCTCGGGCGGGAGGCCGGCTTCCTTGCCTTCCCGGGCGAGGTACTCGTACGTCACCAGCGTCGGCACCAGAAAGGCGTCGTGCTGCCGGAACAGCTCGACGCTGCGATCGTCGATGAGGTTGCCGTGCTCGATGCACCGCACACCCAGCTCGAGGCCACGGTTGACCGCGCGCGCCGTGTAGGCATGGCCGGTGACGTAACGGTTCGCTGCACCCGCCTCCTCGACCGCCGCGCGAATCTCCTCGTCGCTGAACTGCGTCGAGTCGACCCGGTCCGTGGGGGAAGCCACGCCACCGGACAGCATGATCTTGATGTGGTGGGCGCCGGTGCGCAGCTGGTCGCGTGCGCCCCGCCGGACGGCGTCGACCCCGTCGCAGACCAGCCCGATGGAGGGACAGCAACGGTGGTCGTCGAGCACAGCCCTGCCACGGCCGCGCAGGTCGGCGTGACCACCTGTCTGGGACAGTGCCTTCCCGCCGAAAACGACACGGGGGCCGATGAAGAGACCCTCCGTGACTGCCGCGGCGACGCCGTAGTCGGCACCTCCCACGTCGCGCACGGTGGTGAACCCTCGTGCCAGCATGCCGGCGAGGATCCGACCGGTGTGGGCCGCGACGTAGGTCGGTGACCACTCCGCCTGGGCTGCCAGGTCCGCGGTCGCCGCGGTGACGTGCACGTGGGCATCGACGAGACCCGGGGTCACGACCCGCCCTCCGGCGTCGATCACCCGTGCATGGTCGGACCTGAGGTCTGGTCCGACCTCTTGGATGCGGCCGTCGGCGATGCGGATGTTCTGGTCCGGGTGCGTCGTCTCCGCAGCGACGTCACAGACGGCTGCGTTGACCAGCAGGATCTCTTCGGCGGGCACGTTCGGGGCTCCCTCCCTAGACTCACGCGGTGCAGGATTTCGGCTAACCATGGCAGTGGGTGACAGAATACGCAACGATTGTTGCAACGACGTGAGGAGGAGTAGTGGACGATCTGCCGGAGTGGGTCCGCGAGCGAGTCTCCGGCGTTTCCGTTGGCCGCGGTGCCCGCCAGGTGATCGAGGTGCTGGATCTGCATCCGCAAATCGCCTCGTACGCATCGACGGCGGATGTCGCGAGGCGCGCCCGGGTGAACGAGGCGACCGTGGTCCGTACCGCTCAGCTGCTGGGTTTCCAAGGGTGGCCGGCGCTCAGGCTGGAGGTGCGCAGCCGCTACCTCGCGTCGCTGTCCGCAGGTCAGGTGCTGAACGAGCACCTCGCGCAGTCCCGCAGCTCGGCCGCCGACGCCATCCGCCAGGACGTGGCCAACCTGGAGTCGTTGATCAGGGGGGTGGATGTGGCTGAGATCGGCGCCGTCGCCGAGCTGCTGACCTCCTGCCGCCGCGGTGTCGTGGTGGGGTCCGGTACCTTCGCCGCGCCCGGAGTCCAGCTCTCCCACATGGCCCAGACCATGGGATATGACCTGCGACTGCAGACCGGTGGAGCCACCGCCCTGTTCAACGAGGCGGCCCTGCTCGGTCCCGACGACTGCCTTGTGGTGATGAGCTTCTGGTGGGTACCCAAGCATGTCGTGGCGGCCGCGCAGATCGCGGTCGACAACGGATGCGCGGTCGTTCTCGTCAGCGACCGGCGGACGTCACCGCTCGCGCCGCTGGCGAAGCACACGCTGATAGCCCCGAGTGAGGGCGCGAGCCTGTTCCCGTCCCTGACCGCGCCGATGACCATCGTGCACTGCATCCTGGCCGAGATGGTGAGCCGCGACGAGCCGAGAGTCAGGGCGACCGTGGAGCGCAATGAGCGGCTCTGGCGGCAGCACGACCTGTTCGACTTCTCCCGCTGACGGCGGATCCGGTCCAGAGTCTGGGACGCCTCCGCAACATCTATTGCGTTGAGATCAGCGCTCGTGTAGACCGAACGGGTTCGTCCACACGCCGCGTCCGACAGTCGGCGCAAACCTGGAGGTTTCTGTGCAGACAGTGCACGTCGTGATCCTGGTGGCCTACCTGCTGCTCATGGTCGTCATCGGAGCCCTGTTCAGTCGTCGGCGCCTCGTCCAGACCGGTGACGACTTCATGTTCGCCGGCAAGTCGCTTCCGCGCCCCGTGCTGTTCGGCACGTTGCTGGCCACCTGGGTCG
>JAICRS010000111.1 GCA_025966335.1 Nocardioidaceae bacterium | reverse complement strand
TCTGCTCGCGATGCTCCTGCTCGGCGGCTACGCGCTGGTCCAAACATTCGGCGCTGTGAAGGACCGACGAAAGTCGAAGAGGACAGTTGGGATGGGCGACGAACCGGACGAGGTGGACCACGTCATCTGTGACGGCCCGCTGCTGGTAGCCACCTTCCGGACCATGGACGTCGCCTCGGCGCCATGCGTGCTGGCGAGGAGCTGGGGCGCGCTCCTGCTCTCGGAGGACGAGCAGTCGTTCTCGGTCCTCCTCGCGCAGCGACCTGACAACCCGATGGAGCAGGCCCACTTCCTGGAGGCCTTCCACCCGACGTCCATCACCGCCATAGATTCGTCGGTCCTGCTCACCGTGTCGGCCACCCCAGAACACACCGTCAGCCCGTCCAGCAACGACGCGGAGATCGATGTCGCCGCCACGAGATCTGCCCCATCCAGGGAGCAAGAGCATGCACTCGCGTAGAAGTCTCGTCTGCGCCGGTCTGGCTGCCGCAACAGCGGCCGGCCTGGCGGCTGCCCTTGCGGGAACCAGCCAGACCTATGCCAGCCTGTCGGACTTCGCCACGGTGACAGGCAGCGCCGCAGCCGGTGTGTGGGCTCCCGACCCGCCGGCAGCCTGCTTCGCGAACAACCGGAAGTATCCGGGAGGCATCGTCTACGGCACGTCCGGTCCTGACGTGCTCGGAGGCGGTAACCAGGGCCAGATCATCATGGGACTCGCTGGCGACGACATCATCCGCGGCAACAACGCCAAAGACTGTCTGGTCGGTGGCCCCGGTGATGACCTCATCCAGGGCGGGAACGGCAAGGACCACCTGGACGGCGGCAGCCAACCAGGCGACATCTGTGTCGTCGAGATCCGAAAGGACGACTTCACAGGCTGTACACCTGTCGAAAGAGGCAGGGGTGGTGCCGGGGCGAGGCGCGATCAAGCGACCCCAGAGCCCGAAGCTCGCGCAGTCACGGAGGCGACTCCAGGCAGCGCAGAAGCTGAGGCCGTAGACCCTTCCCAAAACCCCTCAATTGACGCCGACCAGCAGATCAAGCCGGTTGCGCCCACGAGCAGCGAACCACCCGCGGTTGGCCAGGGACTGCCAGAGCAGCCGACCGCCACGCCCCGGCAGCAGGACTTTCAGCCGGCGCCGCCAGACGACGCATCACCGACGGACCCGACCTACCCGACGGATCCCGACTGCTCTGTCACGCCGAGCGCCGTCATCCCCGCGGAGCCGAGACAGACCCCAGCGGATGACGCAGAACCGGAGCAAGCGACGTGCCTCATGACACCGGCACCCTAGTCACACGTGATCAGGACAAGCCATGTATGGCGTGAGCACCTAGTCATTTCGAGGGAAAAACCAACAACCATGTGGACCTAGCGTCATGTCGCAGTGTTGAGCAGACTCGGCCGTTACAGGGGGGAACACGCGAACGCGAATTGGGAGTGGGGAGCGTCGACGTGCCGAGCAACGTTCGACTGAGCGCAATCAACAAACTGACCCTGGCGGCCGCGGCGTCGGTGCTCGTCTGCACCACGCTGGCGATCTGGCTCGATCTCGAGAACGTGCGGACGACTCGTGTCGAGAACTTCGCGGACACCCTGCGGATCCTCGCGGCAACGGCGTTCTGCGGAGCGGGACTGCTTCGGATCTCGCGGTGGCGGATGAGTCACGAGCGGCACAACGCTCTGCTCGGGGTCGCCTGGATCGTCTTCGGCGGGCTGACCTTTCCGCTGTCCAACGTGGCTGTGCTTCTCCACACCAGCGGATCGGCGGTCAGCCTCAGCCCGCTCAGCCGGCTGATCACGACCATGGTCGCGCTGACGTTCATCGCGCTCGCACTTCGCGGACGCGAGGCCGCCGACGAGCTCCGCCCCGGCGTGATGCTCGCCGTCGGGATGGGGGCGGCGCTCGTCTGCTTCGGCGCCCTGCTGGTCGACAGTCGCTGGGCACACGACAGCGTCAACCTGACCGTTCATGCGCACGTCCTCCTCGAGCTCGCCATGGGAGTGGCCTGGCTGGCCGCCGCAGCGGTCGCGGGCCTGCGCGGCAGGCATGAGCCATGGGCTGCAAGCCTCGCGCCGTTGCTGGCCACGCTGGCGTCCGTCGAGACGCTCCGAGCTGCGGCGGTCTTCCACCTCGTTCCGTGGGAGCTGGGAGCGGCAGCCCTGAGCGCGGCGGTCGGAGGCATCGCGCTGCGTTGCGCACTCGGGGACCTGTTCGAGGCAACCAACCAGGAGCAGCACCGGATCGCGGCGGTGCAGGAGGCGCTCGTTCGCACCGAAGAGGCACTCTCCGCCCAGGACGCCTGGCGTGAGGAGCTCACCCACGATGCGCGAAACGCGATTACCGGTCTGCGCGCCGCACTCCTCACCTTGCAGAGGTACGACGAGCAGCTGGATGCCGCGACAGCGGACCGGCTGCGGTCCGCCGTCCTGGGTGAGGTGGGGCACCTGGAGCACCTCATCGTCCGGTCGGACCGCGATGACCCGGTGGAGTTCGACCTGCTCGAGGTGGTGCGACCGGTCGTCGACGCACGACGTGCCACCGGCCTCGACGTACGCCTGGAGTCGGTCCCGTGTCGGGCACTCGGCCACCCCGGCGACCTGGCAACCGCGCTCCAGAACCTCCTCGTGAACGCCGAGCACCACGCCCCGGGCGGGACCGTCACCGTGCAGCTGAAGGACCTCGCGCACCGCGTCGAGATCCACGTCAAGGACTCCGGCCCCGGCGTTCCCGCTCAACTCGGAGACGTCCTGTTCTCACGCGGTGTTCGCGGTCGGAGCAGCAGCGGCTCTGGTCTCGGCCTCCACGTCGCCCGCACCCTGATGCGGCATCAGGACGGCGACCTGGAGGTGCGACCGGGAAGGGGCGAGGGCGCGGTCTTCGTGCTCTCGCTACGGGCGGCTGTTCCCGGGCCGGCGCCAAGTCGGATGCTGCTCCCCCAGCAACGACGGCCCGTCGACGTGTCGACGGTCCAGCAGCGGGTGGACGTGCCGGGATGACCGTTCAGGCGACGCTCACCGCGAACATCCTGCTGGTCGAGGATCACAGCCTGCTCGCACAGAGCCTCGGCATGGCGCTGAGGGCCGAGGCGATGCAGGTCCGGATCGCCGACCTCACCAGCAGGGAAGAGCTCCTCCGCGCCGTCGGTGCGGACCCGCCGGACCTGGCCCTGGTCGATCTCGAGCTCGGTGGCGAGATCGGTGACGGCACCACGCTGATTCGACCACTGACCGACCTGGGCGTGCAGGTCCTGGTCGTGAGTGCCGTCAAGGACTGGCGCCGGCTCGCCTGCGCGGTGGAGCACGGGGCGGTCGGCTACCTGTCGAAGGCGGATCCTTTCGACAGCCTCCTGGACAGCGTCCTGAGGCTCGCCCGTGGCGAGCAGGTGACACCCCTCGAGCAACGACAGCATCTCGTCAACGAGCTGCGGTGCGCGCGTGAGCACGAACGAGCCGCGCGTGAGCCGTTCGACCGGCTCACCTCTCGGGAGCAACAGGTCCTGCATGCGCTCGCTGACGGCAGGTCGGTCGCCTGCATCGCCGAGGACTGGTTCGTCTCGGAGGCGACGGTGCGCAGCCAGGTTCGCGGCGTGCTGCTGAAGCTGGGCGTCAGCTCGCAGCTCGAGGCGGTCGCCCGCGCCACGAAGGCCGGCTGGTTGAACGCCGGACGCTGAACACGACAGAGCCCCCGACGCCAGGCGCGGAGGCGTGGCGGCGGGGGCTCCTCAGGCTACGAGTGCTCAGCCCTTGCGCTTCTTGACGGCCTCCGTGGCCGCCGGAAGCACGGCGTGCAGGTCGCCGACGACACCGAAGTCGACCAGCTCGAACAGCGGTGCTTCCTCGTCCTTGTTGATCGCGACGATGGTCTTCGATGTCTGCATGCCGGCCCGGTGCTGGATCGCACCGGAGATGCCGGCTGCGACGTACAGCTGCGGGGAGACCGTCTTGCCGGTCTGGCCCACCTGGAAGCTGTGCGGGTACCACCCCGAGTCGACGGCGGCGCGCGAAGCACCGACCGCTGCGCCGAGGGAGTCGGCGAACTGCTCGACTGGCTCGAAGTTGCCGCCGGTCCCGCGACCACCGGAGACCACGATCGCGGCCTCGGTCAGGTCCGGGCGGCCCGAGGCCTCACGCGGCTTCGACGAGATGATCCGGGCGCTCTTCGCACCTTCGGAGATCGTCACCTCGACGTTCTCCGTCGCACCGGCACCGGCCGTCTCCTCCGGCGTCGCGGAGTTCGGCTTCACGGTGATGATCGGGGTGCCCTTGGTGACCTTCGCGGTCACCGTGTAGTTGCCGGCGAACACGCTCTGCGTGGTGGTCGGGCCCTCGGTGACATCGACGGCGTCGGTGATCAGGCCGGAGTCGGTCTTGACCGCCAGCCGACCGGCGATCTCCTTGCCCTCACCACCGGAGACCAGCAGCACCGCGGCCGGCTGGGTCTTCTCGACCAGCTGCGCCAGCACCTCGGCCTTCGGGGCGACCAGGTAGTCGGTGAAAACGGAGTCGTCGGCTGCGGACACGATGTAGATCTTCTCCGCACCGAACTTCTTCAACACCTCACCGGCCGCATCGGCGTTGCCGCCGATGAACACCGCGGACGGCTCGCCGAGCCGGCGGGCGATCGTGAGCAGCTCGGTGGTGGGCTTGCTGACCGAACCGTCGACATGGTCGACCAGAACCAGAACTTCACTCATAACTCATGTCTCCAGACTGTCGAGGCGCTCAGACGAACTTCTTCGAGGCGAGGAACTCCACCAGCGCGGTGGCGCCCGAACCGCCCTCGTCGGTGACGATCTCGCCGGCGGTACGCGGCGGACGCGGCGTCGTGTCCTCCACCTGCGACCACGCCACTGACAGGCCCACCTGGCCGGCATCGACACCCAGGTCGGCCAGCGACCAGGTCTCCACCGGCTTCTTCTTCGCCGCCATGATCCCCTTGAACGACGGGTAGCGCGCCTCACCGGACTGGTCGGTCACGCTCATCACCAGCGGCAGCGTTCCCTCGATGATCTCGGTCGCCGTGTCGCCGTCGCGACGGATCCGGAGCTTGTCGCCCGACATGTCGACCTTCGACCCCAGCGTCACCGCCGGCACACCCAGCCGCTCGGCCAGCATCGCCGGCACCACACCCATCGACCCGTCCGTGGAAGCCATCCCACACACGACCAGGTCGTGCGGGATCTTCTTGATCGCCTCGGCCAGCACCAGCGACGTCGCGACCGCGTCCGAACCGGCAATCGCGTCGTCGACCACGTGCACGGCCTTGTCAGCGCCCATCTGCAGCCCCTTGCGGATCGCGTCCGACGCCTGCTCCGGACCGACGGTGAGCACGGTCACCTCGCTGTCCTCGGCGAACTTCTCCTTCACCTGGAGGGCCTGCTCCACGGCGTACTCGTCGAGCTCGGACAGCAAGCCGTCCACTCCGACGCGGTCCACGGTGTTGTCATCCTCGAAGTGCCGGTCAGCGGTAGCGTCCGGCACGTACTTCACACACACGACAATGTTCATGGCGGTCTCGGCCCTCAGGGCCCCTCCTGTGCACTCGGTTCGCGGCCTGGTCTCGCGCTGATCCCTGAGGCTACTAGCGCCCAGTTGGCAGGGAAACACGTGGGCGGGTGGGTTCAGTCACACGCGAGGCGGCCTGTCGAGCAGGTCACGAACCGCAGTTCACGGGCGGATGATGCGGTCGAGGATCTTGCCGATCACCAGGTACACCACGGCGGCGATCCCCCAGTTGACCAGCGCCCCCTTGGTCGCGGCGTCCTTGCCCTCGAACGTGAACAGGCCGTCGGTGCGGCTCAGCGGACCGTCCAGGAAGTCCGCACCGCTGATCACGAAGTCGAAGATGCTGTTGTCCTCGTTCGCGTTCAGCGCGATGAGCAGGGCGCCGACCGCGAGGAACAGCGCACAGATCACGGCGATCAGCCAGACCACGGACGCCAGCCGGCTGCGCACGGCGTTGGAGCCGGCGCGCACGGTGGCACCGGAGGGCCGCCGCCGGCGCCGCTTCTCCGACTCCTTGCCCGAGGCGTCCGCGTCGTCGGTCGTGGACCTCTCGGTGCCCTTGCTCGTGTCACTCACTGAGATCTCCCACTCCTTCGGTACCCGCACGATAGCCGAAGCCGGCCCGTACGTCGGTCGCTGCTACGTTCGAGGCCATGCCGAACCAACCGTCGCGCGGCCAGAGGCTAGCGGAATGGGTACCACCGAAGATCGTGCAGCTCGCGCACCGGGCTCGGGAACGTTCCCGCGCAAGCGCACAGCCCGCGAAGTCAGCGGGGCCGGTGCCGACACCCGAGCCGCCCCGCCAGGTGATGGACCCCCGCTGGCAGAAGCTGACCGAACGCACCCTTTCCGGCCTGGACGGATGCGAGCCGATCTACCGGCCGACGAACTTCTGGACGCCCGGCGTCGACCGCCTCGTCCAGGCCATGGAGAACCGCGGCCTCGACCGGTTCAAGTCGTGGCCGGAGGCCTTCTCGTGGTTCTACCCCACCTATGGGCTACGACTCAGCGAGGCGGAGACGAGGCAGCTGGTCAAGGCCGGGCGCCGGATCCGACCGGGACTGAAGGGCGGCCGGCTGCGTGAAGCGCTCTCCGGTCTGCCGGACGCGCGCCGCGACTTCGATGCCGCCCGCCTGGCCTGGGACCAGGAGAGGTGGCCGTTCGATCTCGAGTCGAGGGGCGAGAGCGAGGTGGGCCAACCGGTCCAGCGTTATCCGCTCACCGGTCCGGACGGCCCCCGATGGGGCAAGCCGCACCTGAACTACCTGCTCTGCCTCGCGGCACTGTCCCGTCACGTCACCGCGCCTCCGCGATCGTTCCTGGAGCTCGGCGGCGGCTTCGGGTCACTGGGCGAGATCGTGCTGGGCCAGGACCCGGACGCCCGTTACGTGGACCTCGACATCCCACCCCTGCTGACCGTGTCGTCCTACTACCTGAGCACCCTGTTCGGTGACGACCGGGTGCTCACCTTCGACGACCGGGTCGCGGACTCCGGTCCGGTCGACGTACCCGCCTCCGCGTGCCTGCCCAACTGGCGGATCGGCGACCTGTCCGGCCCGTTCGACGTGTTCGTGAACTCGTTCTCCTTCCAGGAGATGGAGCCCGACGTCGTCGAGCACTACCTCGACGCCGTGAACGCCCTCGGCGTGAGCTATGTGGTCTCGCTCAACTCCCGCCACGGCAAGCCACTGGCCACCGCCGAGCGTGAGGTCGGCGTCAAGGACCAGGTCACCTCGGCACGGATCATCTCGATGCTCCGGGCTCGCGGGTACGAGCTGTGCGCGACCTACAACCGGCCGCTGATCCTCGGTGCCGGGGAGCTGGCCGTCCTGCGGAAGCTGTGACGGTCCGCCCGCCGGCCCTCAGTGGCCGGTGAACTGTGCCTTCCCGGGGCCGTTCTCGATGAACGACTGCATCCCGACCGTCCGGTCCTCGGTGGCGAAGAGCGCGGCGAACTGCTGCCGCTCGATCTCCAGCCCGGTCACCAGGTCCACCTCGATGCCGCGGTCGACCGACTCCTTGGCCGCCCGGAGCGCGTACGCCGCGGCGCCGGTGAACTGCTTGGCCCACGCCACCGCCTCGGCGTAGACGGAGTCGGCGGGTACGACGCGGTCCACCAACCCGATCTGCAGCGCCTCGTCGGCCTTCACGAACCGCCCGGAGAAGACGATGTCCTTGGCCTTGGCCGGACCCACCAGCCGGGCGAGCCGCTGGGTGCCACCGCCCCCGGGGATGATCCCCAGCAGGATCTCCGGCTGGCCCAGCGTGGCGTTGTCCGCGGCGATCCGGAAGTCGGCGCACATTGCCAGCTCACAGCCGCCGCCGAGCGCGTAACCGGTCACCGCGGCGACCACGGGCTTCGGGATGGCCGCCACCGAGCTGAATGACGACTGGAGGGCACCGGACCGCTTGACCATGTCGGTGTGGGACATCGCGGCCATCTCCTTGATGTCCGCGCCGGCCGCGAACACCTTCTCGCCGCCGTAGACCACGACCGCGCGGACGTCCTCACGACCGGCCGCCTCGTGGGCAGCCGCCCGGATCTCCTCCTGCATCGCCGCGTCCAGCGCGTTCATCTTCGGCCGGTCGAGCCGGATCGTCCCGACGCCGTCCTCAACCTCGAGCCTCACGAACTCGCCCACGATGCACTCCTTGTCGTTTGCCGTCAGAACCACTCGGAGCCTAGACGACGTGTTACGGGTCGGTGACGACCGGCACAGGATGCGTGACTCGGCGGACAGATCGGTCAGAATGTCCCGGTGAACCCCGGACTGTGGACCGACGACCAAGACGGCGCCGACGTTTGGCCGGGCCAGCACCACCCGCTCGGAGCCACGTGGAGCGAGGAGTCCACGAACTTCGCCGTGTTCGCCCCCGAGGCCACCCGGGTCGAGGTCTGCCTGTTCGACGAGTCCGGCGACGCGGCGAGCGAGCGCCGCTACCCGTTGACCGAGCACACCCTCGGGATCTGGCACAGCGCCATCCCCGGCCTCCCGCGCGGACAGCTCTACGGGTACCGCGTCGACGGGCCCTGGGACCCCGAGTTCGGTCGCCGGTTCAACCCCGCGAAGCTCCTGATCGACCCCTACGCGAAGGCGGTCAGCGGCTCCGTCGTACCGGAGTCGCCGATCTTCGGCTACGTCCTTCCCGACGCGGAAGACGACAAGGCGGCCCGCGCGGAGAGGTTGCAGACCCGCAACGAGGAGGACTCCGCGGCCCACATGCCCAAGAGCGTGGTCGTCCACGACGAGTTCGACTGGGGCGACGACACCCGACCCGGCACCAAGTGGACCGACACCGTCATCTACGAGCTGCACACGAAGGGCTTCACCCAGCTCCACAACGAGATCCCCGAGGTGCTCCGCGGGACGTACGCCGGCCTCACGACACCCGCCGCGGTGAACTACCTGAAGGACCTCGGCATCACCACCGTCGAGCTGCTCCCGGTCCACCAGTACGTCCCCGAGCCGGACCTGGCCGACAAGGGCCTCACCAACTACTGGGGCTACAACTCGATCGCGTTCTTCGCCCCGCACAACGCCTACAGCTCCTCGGGCGACCGCGGGCAGCAGATCACCGAGTTCAAGCAGATGGTGAAGTCCCTGCACGAGGCCGGGCTCGAGGTGATCCTCGACGTGGTCTACAACCACACCGCCGAGGGCAGCCCGCTCGGGCCCACGCTGAGCTTCCGCGGCCTCGACGACCTCGGCTACTACAAGCATGTGGACGAGGCGACGTACTGGGACGTCACCGGCTGCGGCAACACCGTCGACGCGTCCTACCCGGCTGCGCTGCGGATGATCCTGGACTCGCTGCGCTACTGGGTCACCGAGATGCACGTCGACGG
>JAICRS010000215.1 GCA_025966335.1 Nocardioidaceae bacterium | reverse complement strand
GTCTGGGCAGAGCGCGTGCACCCGGACCCGTCGCGGCGCCTCCGCGTTCACCGAGCCGGACAGCGACACCACCGCCCCCTTCGTCGCGGCGTACACGCTCAACCCCGGCACCGGCCCGAGCCCCGACAGCGACGCGATGTTGACGATGTCGCCGCCCCGGTCGTCGAACGCGTCGATGGCCGCGCGCATCCCCCAGATCGTGCCGAGCAGGTTGACGTCCACCAGTCGCTGCACCGCCGCTGACGACAGTTCGGCCAGGGAACCGTCGTCGCCGACGCCCGCGTTGTTGAACCACGCCGCGAGCCGACCGTGCTCGAGCGCGGCGGCCACGACCGTCGCGTGGGAGGCCTCGTCCCGGACGTCCTGGCGAAGACCGGCGACCGCGCCGATCTCATCAGCCGTACGTCGGACCGCGGACTCGTCGAGGTCGGTGAGCACCACCTGATGACCGCGGCGGACCATGAGCTCGGCGATCGCGCGACCGATGCCGCGAGCCGCGCCGGTGACGACGGCAGAGGACGGGTGGGAGGAGGGCGACGTGGGTTGCATAGGACAGAACCTACCGACACGCCCGTTCGAACAGATGTTTGAACACGTCGGTGGATCGGTCTACCTTGTCACCAACGGGCAGAACGGCGCAGGAACAGCGAGAGGGAACGGCGATGGCAGCAGGCAAAGGCACCCGCACGGGCAAGGCAGGCAAGGTCGCCGAGCTTCCCGACGGTCCTCCCGACGCGACCGGTCTGACCCCGCGCCAGCAGCGGGTGCTCAACGTGATCCGTGACTCCATCGAGCACCGGGGATACCCGCCGAGCATGCGCGAGATCGGCGAGAAGGTCGGGCTCACCAGCTCGTCCTCCGTCGCCCACCAGCTCCGCACGCTCGAGGAGAAGGGGTTCCTCAAGCGCGACCCGAACCGCCCCCGTGCCCTCCAGGTGTTCAGCCCCGACGAGGCCGTCGTCGACGAGACCGGGATCGGCGACGCAATGCCCGCGGCGACCTACGTCCCGATGGTCGGCCGGATCGCCGCCGGTGGGCCGATCCTCGCCGAGGAGCGGGTCGAGGAGATCTTCCCGCTGCCCAAGACGCTGGTCGGTGAGGGCACCCTGTTCCTGCTCGAGGTCGCCGGTGACTCGATGATCGACGCCGCGATCTGCAACGGGGACTACGTGGTGGTCCGCCAGCAGCCCAACGCCGAGAACGGCGAGATCGTCGCCGCCATGCTCGACGGTGAGGCCACGGTCAAGACGTTCCAGCGCAAGGACGGCCAGGTCTGGCTGCTGCCGCACAACGAGCAGTACGACCCGATCGACGGCACCCACGCCACGATCCTCGGCAAGGTCACCGCGGTCCTGCGCCGCATGTAGCAGTGCCCGAGCTCGCGCGGAGGCTCGGCACCGCCGACGCAGTGGTGATCGGCCTCGGCGCCATGGTCGGCGCCGGGGTCTTCTCCGCGTTCGGCCCCGCGGCCGTTGCCGCCGGTTCCGGCCTGCTGGTCGGGCTCGTCATTGCCGGCGTGATCGCCTACTGCAACGCGGTCGCCTCCGCCCAGCTCGCCGCGGTCTACCCGACCTCCGGCGGCACCTACACCTACGGCCGCGAACGGCTCGGCGAGTGGTGGGGATTCGTCGCCGGCTGGGGCTTCGTGGTCGGCAAGCTCGCCTCGTGCGCGGCGATGGCGTTGACCTTCGCCGCGTACGCCGCGCCCGGGCCGACCTGGCTGCAACGGCTGGTCGGTGTGGCCGCGGTCCTCCTCCTCACCGCCGCGAACTACCGCGGGATCGGCAAGACCGCCCTGGTCACCCGCATCCTCGTCGGGCTGACCCTGCTCATCCTGGTGGGCCTGGTCGTCGCGGTCCTGAGCAGCGGGTCGCTGGAGACCGGGAACCTCGACGGCTGGTGGGACGGTGACGGGCACGGCGTCTACGGTGTGCTCCAGGCCGGCGGGCTGTTGTTCTTCGCGTTCGCCGGGTACGCCCGGATCGCGACCCTCGGCGAGGAGGTCCGCGAGCCGGAACGGACCATCCCGCGGGCGATCCCGATCGCCCTCGGCATCGTCTTCGTGCTCTACCTGGCCGTCGGCACCACCGCCCTGCTCGCCGCCGGTGCGGACCGGCTCGCCGATTCGACTGCACCGCTGACCGTGACGGTCGAAGCGGTCGGCCTCGACAACCTCGGGTCGGTGGTCCGGGTCGGCGCGGCGCTGGCCAGCCTCGGCACGCTGATCGTGCTCATCGCCGGGATCGGGCGGACCAGTCTGGCGATGGGCCGCAACGGCGACCTCCCCCGCTGGCTGGCCGCCGTCCACCAGCGCTACCAGGTGCCGCACCACGCCGAGCTGGCCGTCGCCGTCGTGGTCTGCGCGCTCGTGCTGACCAGTGACCTGCGCGGGGTGATCGGCTTCTCGTCCTTCGGAGTGCTGACCTACTATGCGATCGCGAACGCGTCGGCCTTCACCCAGCCGGCCTCGGACCGACGGTGGCCGCGTGCAGTCAACGTGCTGGGCGTCGTCGGCTGCACGGTGCTCGCGTTCACCCTGCCGGTCGGGTCGGTGCTCACCGCGCTCGTCGTGCTCGCGATCGGCCTCGTCGGCCGCGCTCTCGTCCGACGCCGAGTTGTCAGACGCTAGGGCGGCTATAGCCGCGCCAGCGTCTGACAGGTGGGGCCGTCGGGCGGTTCAGTCCTCCAGCTGCACGACGAGGAGCGGGCCCCCGTCGTACCGGCCACCGTCGATCGCCAGCACCTGGTTGTCGGCGTAGAGCACCGGCCCGTCGACCTCGGAGGACGGGCAGTCGATCAGCGACGCGATGATGCTGTGGCCGTGCACGATGCCGGAGGCGCCGAGCTGCTCGAGCAGCTCGCGCGCCGCCTCCGGTCCGTCGAGACGGGCGAACCGGTACCTGCTGGTCAGCCCGGCCCACACGTCCCAGTGCGCGTCGACGTCGTCGGAGGTCATCGCGGCCCGGATCCCGGCGTTGATCTCCTCGACCGAGTCGCCCCAGCGCAGGTAGTCGGTGGTGTCGGAGTGCAGGAACAGGTAGTCCCCGATCTTGGCCACCGCCGGCAGCGAGCTGAGCCAGGCCAGGTGGTCGTCGGTGAGCGCGTCCTGGTCGTCGGCCCGGCCGCCGTTGATCTGCCAGCTCTCGGCGAACCGGCTGCCGGGGAACCGCTTCATCCCGACGGCGAGCGCCTCGTGGTTGCCGAGCAGCATGTGCACCTGGGCCGGCGCCTCCGCCTGCAGCGCGCGCACGAAGTCGAGCACGCCGATCCCGTTCGGGCCGCGGTCCATCAGGTCACCCAGGATCCACAGCTGGGCGTCGCCGCCGGACCAGGCGCGGTTCTCGTCGACCAGGCCGGCGTCGCGCAGGCCGGACACCAGGTCGTCGAGGTAGCCGTGGATGTCGCTGACCACGTAGAGGGCGCCCATCCCCCTATCGTGTCAGCCGCCGGGCCTGGCCCGGCTCCGGACCGGGGGCGAACGTTGCCGCGCCCTGGCCGGGAGCCCCTGCTGCCACGCCACGAGGCGTGGCAGCCGTGAGGATTCGACCATGTCCCCGCGTCCGCTCGGTCTCCGCCTCCTTTCCGCGATGTGACGCGAGGGCGGCTGCTCGGACCCCCAGCCGGAAGCGACGAGCTCCTCGAACTCCTGGCGCACCCAGTCGTCGTCGGCGCAGAGCAGATCGACGAACTCGGGTTCGGTCGTCGTGGTGTTCATCGACGAACCCTGGATCAGGAGGCGAGAGCCTTCTGCTTGTCCTTGTCGGACTGGGCGACCTGGATCTTCCGCGGCTTCGCGCGTTCGGCGACCGGGATGCGCAGCCTCAGTACACCGGCCTCGTAGTTGGCGTCGATCCGGTCGAGGTCCAGGTTGTCTCCCAGCACCAGCTGCCGGCTGAACACTCCGCGCGGGCGCTCGGCGGCCAGGGTCTCGGCGTCCTCGTCGCGGCCCGGACGCTCCGCCTTGACCGTCAGCACGTTGCGCTCGACGTCGAGGTCCAGCCGGTCCGGGTCGATGCCGGGGATGTCGAACTCGACGACGAACTGGTCCCCGTCACGCCATGCGTCCATCGGCATGACAGCCGGACGGGTCGACGTACCAAGAATCTGCTGGGCGAGTCGATCGACCTCTCGGAAGGGATCGGTGCGCATCAGCATCGTTACCACCTCCATCGTTACCTCGTGAGCATCTTCGTTGAGCCGTCTCCGCTGATCTGTATCAGCAAGCACAGGTTTTATATAGCACCGCTATAGTGGAAACGCAAGCCCCCGATGACGGAACAGGCAGGCGACGTTGACAGCACAGGAACGCGACACCTCGCTCGGCGTCTACGGCATCTCGGTGACCGCCGAGCTGGTCGGCACGGGCGTGCAGAACCTCCGCGCCTACGAACGACAAGGCCTCGTCACACCCGACCGCACGGATGGTGGCACCCGCCGGTACAGCGAGGACGACGTGGAACGCCTTCGTCGGATCGCCACCCTGCTGGCCGACGGGCTGAACCTCGCCGGTGTCGCGCGGGTCCTTGAGCTCGAAGGTGCCAACGCCGAGCTGCAGGACCGGATCGACGCCCTGACCGACCGCGGACCGCACCGGCGACCGCGTCAGAAGCCCGAGACCCGCTGAGGGAGGTACGGGTCGCCGAGCCGTTCCATCTCCCCGTCGGTGAGCGGGAGCCCGGTAGCGGCCACGGCGTCCTCGAGGTGCTGCGGTGTGCGGGCCCCGACGATCGGCGCGGTGACATCGCCGGGCTGCCGCAACAACCAGGCGAGCGCCACCTGCGCCCTCGGGACACCGCGCTCCGCGGCGATCTCGGCGACCCGCTCCACGATCGCGCGGTCGGACCTTCCCTGGTAGAGGTCGCGGCCGAACGCGTCGGACCTGCTGCGCTCGGTCACCTCGTCCCAGTCACGGGTCAGCCGACCGCGCGCGAGCGGGCTCCACGGCAGTACGGCGATCCCCTGGTCGCGGCACAGCGGGAGCATCTCGCGCTCCTCCTCGCGGTGCAGCAGGTTGTAGTGGTCCTGCATCGAGACGAACCGGGTCCACCCGTTGAGCTCCGCGGTGTAGACGGCCTTCGAGAACTGCCAGGCATACATCGACGATGCTCCGATGTAGCGGGCCTTGCCGGCCTTCACCACGTCGTGCAGCGCCTCGAGCGTCTCCTCGATCGGGGTGTCGCGATCCCAGCGATGGATCTGGTAGAGGTCGATGTAGTCGGTACCGAGCCGGCGCAAGGATCCCTCGGCCGCCGTGATGATGTGTTTGCGCGACAGCCCCCGACCGTTC
>JAICRS010000340.1 GCA_025966335.1 Nocardioidaceae bacterium | reverse complement strand
GCGGGCAAGTCGCACCCCGCGGACGAGGGCGGCAAGAAGCTGATCCAGGAGATCGTCCGGTTCGCCGACGACCCGCAGGTGCGGCACCGGATCGTGTTCCTGCCCAACTACGACATCGCGATGGCGCAGCCGCTCTACCCGGGCTGCGACGTGTGGCTGAACAACCCGCTGCGGCCCTACGAGGCGTGCGGCACCTCCGGCATGAAGGCCGCGCTGAACGGTGGCCTGAACCTGTCGATCCTCGACGGCTGGTGGGACGAGTGGTACGACGGCAACAACGGGTGGGCGATTCCGTCCGCCGACGGTGTCGACGACCCCGACCATCGTGACGACATCGAGGCCACCGCGCTCTACGACCTGATCGAGAAGGAGGTCGCCCCGCGCTTCTACGACAACGACGCCGAGGGGGTCCCGGTGCGGTGGATCGAGATGGTCCGGCACACCCTGAAGTCGCTCGGGCCCAAGGTCCTCGCCACCCGGATGGTCCGCGACTACGTCACCCGGCTCTACACCCCTTCGGCGGCGAGCTCTCGGGCGCTCAACGGTGAATATGCCGGCGCGCAGGCGCTGGGGGAGTGGAAGGCCAGGGTGCGTGCGGGATGGAGCGAGGTGGCGATCGACCACGTCGAGTCCTCCGGTGTGGGCGACGCTCCGGAGCTCGGTGCGAACCTCGAGGTGCGGGTGTTCGCGTCCCTCGGCGAGCTCGGTCAGGACGACGTCGACGTACAGGTCGTGCACGGCCGGATCCGGCACGAGGACGACCTGACCGACACGCAGACGCAGTCGCTGACGTGCGCCGAGTCCTACGAGGCCGGGCGGCACCGGTTCGAGGGGACCGTGGCGCTGTCGCAGACCGGGCCGTTCGGGTACACCGTGCGGATCGTGCCCGACCACCCGATGCTCGCCTCACCGGCCGAGCTCGGCTGCGTGGCGGTCCCTCCGGAGCACCACCTCTGAGGTCAGATCCCTGACGTCAGACCTGGCGGAGCACCAGCATCGACCGTGGGGCGATGTCGATGACTTCGCCGGCCTCGAGCCGTGACCCCACGGGGTGGTTGTCGTCGGTGCTGAGCACCACCACCCCGGCGTGCACCCATGCGTTGACGGGCAGGGTCACCTTCCCGGCCTCGGCGTGCGCGTGGAACCACAGCAGGAACGACGAGTCGTGCAGCTGCTCGCCGCGCGGACCCGGAGCCCGTAGCGGGTCGCCGGAGACGAACATGCCGAGCGTGTGCAGGCTCTCGTCGAACCAGTCCGCGTCGATCATCTCCCGGCCCTCCGGGTGGACCCAGGCCAGGTCCTTGGGGCCGCCCTCGATGGTCGGCCGGCCCTCCAGGAAGTGCCGTTGCCGCAGCGCGGTGTGCTCGCGCCGGAGCCGCAGCGCGGCCTTGGTCGTCTCGTAGATGTCGAGCCACGCGTCGTCGGGGCGCCAGTCCATCCAGGAGATCTCGTTGTCCTGGCCGTAGGCGTTGTTGTTCCCGCGCTGCGTGCGACCGCGCTCGTCGCCCGCGGTGATCATCGGGACACCGTTGGACAGGCACAACGTCAGCATCAGGTTCGCGGCCTGGCGGCGGCGCAGCGCGATGATCGCCGGGTCGTCGGTCTCGCCCTCCACCCCGCAGTTCCAGGACCGGTTGTTGTCGGTGCCGTCCTGGTTGTCCTCGCCGTTGGCCTCGTTGTGCTTCTGGTTGTAGGAGACGAGGTCGCGCAGGGTGAACCCGTCGTGCGCGGTGATGAAGTTGACCGAGGCGTACGGCGAGCGGCCGTCGTCCGCGTACAGGTCGCTCGACCCGGCCAGCCGGGACGCCACGTCGCGGATCCCGCCGGACTGCGCCCGCCAGAAGTCGCGCACCGTGTCGCGGTACTTGTCGTTCCACTCGCACCACGGCGGCGGGAACCGACCGACCATGTAGCCGTCCATGCTGGCGTCCCACGGCTCGGCGATCAGCTTCACGTGCCGCAGCACCGGGTCCTGGCCGATCGCGGTCAGGAAGTGGCTGTTCATGTCCACGACATGGCCGGTCCGGGCCAAGGCCGGCGCGAGGTCGAACCGGAAGCCGTCGACATGCATCTCGGTCACCCAGTAGCGCAGCGAGTCGAGGATCATCCGCAGGCTCTGGGTGTGGGTGGCGTCGACGGTGTTGCCACAGCCGGTCACGTCCCAGTAGGCGACCGGCTCGGGGTCCGCACCCGGCTTCGGCT
>JAICRS010000283.1 GCA_025966335.1 Nocardioidaceae bacterium | reverse complement strand
TCGAACCCCAGCTCGCCCGCGCCTGCTGGGCGGTGCTCGAGCCGATCCACGCGTTCGGCTACTTCGCTCCGCAGCCGACCGCGGCGTACGTCGCCCTCGGCCTGCGCCCGAAGCTGTCCTACTTCGCCGCCCGCTCCGCAGCCTTCGGCCCGGTCGGACCGGAGGTGACCGTCGCGACCTTCTACGTGTTCGCGCCCTGGCTGGTGCAGAAGGCGCTGCCGGCCTCGTGGGAGGTGGCGACCCCGGAGCAGGTGCAGAAGGCCCGTCGGGAAGGGATGTACGCCGCGCTGCACGAGGTGCTCGGTGAGCCGGACGTGACCGAGGCCCTCGACATCGCCCGCCGGGTCTGCGACGGGCTGACCGCGCACGGCCGGCCGATCTACGCCGCACACAGCTCCCTGGACTGGCCCGACGACGACCTGCTCGCGCTGTGGCACGCTGCCACGCTGATCCGGGAGCACCGCGGCGACGGCCATGTCTCGGTGCTGCACGCCGCCGAGCTCGACCCGGTCGAGTCCGTGGTGCTCGGCGGGCTCTTCTCCTCCAGCACCGAGTTCCTGAAGAAGACCCGCGGGTGGAGTGACGACGAGTGGGCCGAGGGCGAGGAGCGGCTGAAAGGCCGCGGACTGCTCACCGCGGACGGCGAGCTGTCCGGCGCCGGCCGGGAGACCCGGCAGGAGATCGAGCGACGGACCGACCTGCTGGCCACCGAGGGCTGGGCCCACGCCGGCGACGAGGCGTCCCGACGGCTCCGCGAGCTGGTCGCGCCGCTGCGCGAGAAGGTCCTCGCCACGGACCTCCTCCCGAAGTGGGAGCGCAAGCTCCACTGACCCACTGTCACCGGCCCGGCAGGTGCCGGCGCGGCGCCATCCGCGGACCCCGCCGGGGCCGGCGCAGGCCCGCGAGCTCGACCAGCCGCTGCACCCGGTAGCGGTGCGGACGGTACGGCTCGAGCAGCTCCGCGAGACCGTCGTCGTCGACCTCCGCGCCGGTCAGCGCCCAGCCGACGTCCTTGGCGACGTGGTAGTCGCCGAAGCTCACCGCGTCCGGGTCCCCGTGGGCACGGAACCGGACCTCCGCGGAGGTCCACACCCCGATCCCCGGCACCGAGCGCAGCCGCCGGTCCACCTCCTCACCGGCAAGTCCGACGGTCCGCTCCAACGCGGGGGCCACCTGCGCGGCCTGCAGCACCGCCCGGGACCGGGCCGGGTCGACGTGCAGCGTGAGCCACTCCCACGACGGGACCGTCCGCAGCCGGGCGGGTGAGGGTTGCACCCACAGGTCACGGTCGGCTACGGGTCCCGGGGCGCGCTCCCCGTACCGGCGCACCAGCCGGCGGAACCCCAGGAACGCCTCCTGGCCGGTCACCTTCTGCTCGAGCACGGCGGGCACCAGCGCCTCCATGACCAGGCCGGTGCGGCCGATCCGCCAGTGCGGGTGCCGCCGGTGCGCGTCGGCGATCACCGGGTGCAGCGGCTCGAAGCCGGAGGGGTCGTCGTCGGCGCCGAGCAGGGCGGGCAGCTGCTCGAGGACCCAGTCGGCGCCGGGACCCCACGAGGTCGCATGCACCTCCCCGTCGTACGGCCTGCCGGCCAGCCGGAGCGTGGCGACACCCTCCGGGGTGCGGAGTCCGCGCCAGATCGTGCCGTCGGGGTCGATCCGGTACGTCGGGTCGCCGGGGCCTCGGCGGGCCGTGGAGAGGATCACGCCGACCGGGCACGGCCAGTGCGGCCGCCAGACGCGTTCGCGCATCGTCACGGGTTCGGAGGACATCGGGCACAGGCTAACCCCGGGGTCGAGGCGTCCGCCGCGCGGCCGGATGTGGGCAGAATGGGCGACATGCTGCTCAACGAGGTGGTGGAGGCGTCGCGGACGGTGGGCGCGACCAGGTCCCGGACCGCGAAGGTCACCGCGCTCGCCGCCGCGCTGGGGGAGGCGGAGCCGGCCCAGGTGGAGACCGCGACCGCCTACCTCTCCGGGGTGCTTCGACAGCGGCGCACCGGGCTCGGTTGGCGCAGCCTCACCGACCTCCCGCCACCGGCGGAGAGCAGCACGCTGACGGTGGCCGAGGTGCACGACGCGTTCGAGCGGATCGCCGCGGTGTCCGGGTCCGGCTCGCGGACCGCGCGCACCGCCCTGGTCGACGAGCTGTTCGGACGCGCCACGGCCGAGGAGCAGGCCTACCTGCGCAAGCTGGTCACCGGGGAGCTGCGCCAGGGTGCGCTGGACGGGCTGATGCTGGAGGCGATCGCGGTGGCGTCCGGCGTCCCGGCCGCCGCGGTCCGTCGCGCGTCGATGCTCTGCGGGGCGACGATCCCGGTCGCGGTGGCGGCGCTGACCGAGGGTGAGCCGGGGCTCGCGCGGTTCGGCCTCGAGGTGGGCCGGCCACTGCGGCCGATGCTCGCGTCGAGCGCGCCGGACATCGCCGACGCGTTCGAGAAGGCCGCACCCGGCGGCGACGAGGTCGCGGTGGACTGCAAGCTGGACGGGATCCGGGTCCAGGTGCACAAGTGCGACGGGCGGGTCACCGTGTTCACGCGCACCCTCGACGAGATCACCGACCGGCTGCCCGAGGTGGTGGAGGCGGTCGCCGCGCTGCCGGCGGAGACGATCGTGCTCGACGGTGAGGCGATCGCGCTCGACCCGGAGGGCCGGCCGCGGCCGTTCCAGGAGACGGCCGCCCGCACGATGAGCAAGGTCGACGTCGCGGCCCTGCGCACGAAGGTGCCGCTCACGACGTACTTCTTCGACGTCCTGCACGTCGACGGCGAGGACCTCATCGACGCGCCCGGCACCGAGCGGTTCGCCCGGCTGGCGGCGGCCTTGCCGGGCGACCTGGTGGTCCCGCGGCTGCTCACCGGCGACGCGGCGGCGGCGCAGGCGTTCTTCGCCGACACCGTCTCGTCCGGGCACGAGGGCGTCGTGGTGAAGAACCTGGCGGCGCCCTACGAGGCGGGCCGGCGTGGCGCGGCCTGGGTCAAGGTGAAGCCGCGGCACACGCTCGACCTGGTGGTGCTCGCCGTCGAGTGGGGCAGCGGGCGCCGGCAGGGCTGGCTGTCGAACATCCACCTCGGCGCCCGCGACCCGGAGTCCGGCGGATTCGTGATGCTGGGCAAGACGTTCAAGGGGATGACCGACGAGATGCTGCGCTGGCAGACCGAGCGGTTCCTCGAGCTGGAGACCTCGCGGACGTCGTACGTCGTCACGGTGCGGCCCGAGCAGGTGGTCGAGATCGCCTTCGACGGGATCCAGACCTCCTCGCGCTACCCGGCCGGGATGGCGCTGCGGTTCGCGCGGGTGCTGCGCTACCGCGATGACAAGACCGCCGCGGAGGCGGACACGGTCGACATGGTCCGGGCGCTGCACACCGGCGGCTGACGCCGTGTACGCCTCGTGCAACTAGGTGTTGCGGAGCCGTAGCATGGACGCCATGAGCAGCCAGCCCGACGTCGACGAGTCC
>JAICRS010000333.1 GCA_025966335.1 Nocardioidaceae bacterium | reverse complement strand
GCGAAGTCGGCCTCCAGGAGCTCGGGGTCGCTCTCGGTGAGCTTGCGCAGGCCGTTGTGGACCGAGTCGACCTCCTCGGCCTCGTAGAAGACGAAGGTCAGGTCGCGGTTGGGCTCGGTCACGTCGGCGGCGAGCTTGAGCATCACCGCGACACCGCCCTTCATGTCGCAGGTGCCCAGACCCCGCACGACCTCGCCGTCGCGCACCGCCGGCAGGTTGTCGTTGAGCGGCACGGTGTCGAGGTGGCCGGCGACCGCCACCCGCTCGGGCAACCCGAGCGTGGTCCGCGCGACCACGGTGTTGCCGTGCCGCGAGACCTCGAGGTGCGCCAGCGCCCGGAGCGCCTCCTCCACGGCGTCCGCGATCCGCTGCTCGTTCCTGCTCACCGACTCGATGTCCACCAGCTGCTCGAGCAGCGTGATGGTGTCGGCGGAGAGGTCCAGGGCGCTCATGTTCGCTCCAGCTGGATGACCGGGTGCTCGACGTCGGAGACCTCGACGGCGACCGAGGTCGCCAGCGTCTCGGCGGCGATCAGCGCCTGGTGGGCCCGGGCTGCGTCGGCGACCTCCGCCTGCGCCGCGATGGTCAGCGTGATCCGGTCGGAGACCTCGAGGCCGGCGTCGCGCCGGGCCTGCTGGACCGCGCGCACCAGGTCGCGGGCCACGCCCTCGGCCTCGAGCTCGGGGGTCAGCGCCGTGTCGAGCACGACGAAGCCACCGCGTGGCAGCACCCCGGTCGCTGAGTCGTCGCCACCGCCGGCGACGGTGTCGAGCACGTACTCGCCCTCCTGGAGCACCAGGCCGCCCGCGGTGACGGTGCCGTCGTCGGCCACCGACCAGTCGCCGGACTTCGACGCCCTGATCGCGGTCTGCACGTCCTTGCCCAGCCGGGGACCGGCGGTGCGCGCGTTGACCGTGAGCCGCCGGGAGACGCCGTACGACGCGGCGTCCGGGTGCTGGTCGTCGAGCAGGCGGACGGACTTCACGTTGAGCTCCTCGGCCACGATCGGTTCGAACCCGGCCAGCTCACCCGCCCCGCTGACCACGATCGTCAGCTCGGCCAGCGGCAGCCGGTTGCGGAGCCCGGCGCCCTTGCGCAGCGCCGAGCCCGCCGAGCACACCTCGCGGACCTGGTCCATCGCGGTGACCAGCGCCTCGTCGGCCGGCAGCGTGTCGGCCGACGGGTAGTCGGTGAGGTGCACCGACCGCTCGCCGGTCAACCCGCGCCAGATCTCCTCGGTGGTCAGCGGCAGCAGCGGTGCCGCGCACCGCGCGACCGTCTCGAGGACGGTGTAGAGCGTGTCGAACGCCGCCTCGTCCACGGTGCCGCCCGTGCTGCCAGTCGCCCAGAAGCGCTCGCGGGAGCGGCGGATGTACCAGTTGGAGAGCACGTCGATGAACGACCGCGTCGAGTCGCACGCGTTGGCGATCTCGTAGTCGTCGAGCTGACGGGTCATGTCGGAGACGTACTGGTGGGTCTTGGCCAGCAGGTAGCGGTCCAGCGGGTCGGTCGAGTCGGTCCGACGCTGCGCGGTGTAGCCGGCGGCGTTCGCGTAGAGCGCGAAGAAGTACCAGCAGTTCCACAGCGGGATGAGCACCTGCCGGACACCCTCGCGGATGTTGCGCTCGGTGACGACCAGGTTGCCGCCGCGCAGGATCGGGCTGGACATCAGGAACCAGCGCATCGCGTCGGCGCCGTCGCGGTCGAAGACCTCGCGCACGTCGGGGTAGTTGCGCAGCGACTTGCTCATCTTCTGGCCGTCGGAGCCGAGCACGATGCCGTGGCTCAGGCAGGTCTCGAACGCCGGCCGCTCGAAGATCGCGCTCGCGAGCACGTGCATCGTGTAGAACCAGCCACGCGTCTGGCCGATGTACTCGACGATGAAGTCGCCGGGGAAGTGGTGCTCGAACCAGTCGGTGTTATCGAACGGGTAGTGCACCTGGGCGAAGCTCATCGAGCCGGAGTCGAACCAGACGTCGAGGACGTCGGTGACGCGGCGCATCGTCGACTGTCCCTCCTCCGGCGAACGAGGGTCGTCCGGGTTGGGACGCGTCAGGTCGTCGACGAACGGCCGGTGCAGGTCGGGGTTGCCCTCGTGGTCGAGCGGCAGCCGACCGAAGTCGCGCTCGATCTCCTCGAACGATCCGTAGACGTCGAGCCGCGGGTAGGCCTCGTCATCGGACTTCCACACCGGGACCGGCGAGCCCCAGAAGCGGTTGCGGGTGATCGACCAGTCGCGGGCGTTGGCCAGCCACTTGCCGAAGGAGCCGTGCTGGATGTGGTCGGGCACCCAGCGGACCTGCTGGTTGAGCTCCATCAGGCGCTCCTTGACCGCGGTCACCTCGACGAACCACGACGAGACGCCCTTGTAGATGAGGGGCTCGCGGCAGCGCCAGCAGTGCG
>JAICRS010000269.1 GCA_025966335.1 Nocardioidaceae bacterium | reverse complement strand
TTCGGGTCGTGCGCGATGACCGAGATCGGGACGTCGCGGCTCGCCCCGTGACCGCTCACTACGGTGGCCGGTTGGTGGTCACCCACCACGATCAGCACCAGGTCGTCGTCGCCGTACTCCTCCACGAACGAGATCAGCGCGCTGAGGCAGTAGGCGATGGACTTGATGTACTCGGGTTCCACGTCCTCGGGATGGCGCCACAGCTCCGTCGCGGACTGGGCGTCCTCGCGGACCTCGTCGAAGACCGACCCGTCACCGAGCCGGTCCCAGTCGACCATCTCGGGCAGCGGCGCCCAGGGCGCGTGACTGGATGCGAGCTCGATCTGCGCCATCACCGGAGTGTGGTCGCCGTCCGCGAGCTCGAACCGCTGGAAGGCCGACAACGCGTACTGGTCCGGCATCAGCGAGAACCCGAACCTCGGGCCGTGGTAGTCGATGGCGTCCCGGTCGTAGATCGTGTCGAAGTCGTAGAACGCCCGCCCCTCCGGCCACTCCTCACGGTTCGCGGGCATCATCGCGACGGTTCGCCAGCCGGCGCGCTTGAACAGCTGGCTCAGGGACACCCGGTTGCCCGCCAGCAGCCGGTCGTAGCGGCCCTGGTCGGAGACCCAGAGGCCGGTCTGCAGGGTCGAGTGCGCCAGCCAGCTGAGCCCGCCGAACGTCGGCGAGGTGAGGAAGGCGCTCTGCGAGGAGTAGCCGGCCGCCTGCAGCCGGGTGGTGCCATCGTCGAGAAGGTCCTGGATCTGTGGGGAGGACGGGGAACCTTCGATCGCGATCCGGCCGTAGCTCTCGACGAAGGCGATCAGCACGTCCTTGCCGCGCAGCCCGGTCAACAGCTCGACGTCCCTCGTGTCGTGGAACCGGTCGGTCGCGGCCGCCTCGTCGAACTCTTGCCGGTCCTGTACGGCGGCTGTCATCGCACGCACCTGTTCGACGGCAAGACCACCCGCGTTCGCAGAGGCGATCGGCTCACCGCCCTGGGTCTGCAGGCCGAACGCGGCGCAGGCGACCCAGATCACCGCAAGTGCCACGAGTGTGCGGAGGGACCGGCTGCGATGGCGGGCGACGAGTGCGGTGAGCCGCCCGAGCGACAGCGGCATGAAGACCAGCACCGCCAGCCCGAGAACGACGGCCGTGGCCAGCACGATGTCGCCGGCGACCGGGCCGATGGCGTCCCGGACGAGGACCCGGACGGGGCTGAAGTAGCCGCGGTCGGTGACCAGGTTGAACGGCCGGTCGAGCGCGGCGAAGAACCCCATGTCGAGGACCTTCAGCAGGGCCACCAGGCCGAGCAGCAGTCCGACCAGGACCGTCATCGCCCTTCTCGCCAGACGTGGAAGCACGAGGGCGAGCCCGACTACGACCAGGCCCTCGACCGGGATCCGGAAGAACGCGCTGGGTGTCAGCCGCTGGGCCTGGTCCGGGGCGACGAGCGCGAACCACACCAGGAGAAGCGCCAGCCCGTTGAGCACGACGCCGGCGACGGCGCGGCCTCGCGGCCCGATGCGCTCGGTGTGCTCGGGGCGCTCGAGGCGCCGGTGTCGCCACGCCCACCACACGTCCCGACCGAACGACTCGACCAGCAGCGCGAGCGCCACGACCAGAAGCGCCGTCATCAGCTCGTAGGGCACGACATCGGCCGCCGCGGCGGTCAGCACGATGCCCTGGGTCGCGGCGACCACCTTGCGCCAGTAGCGCGGCGGCAGCTTCCTGCGCAGCCACGGCAGCCCCCAGCCGGCCACGGCGAAGGCGTAGCGCATTCCGCCGATCGCGAGCACCCACCCGCCGGCCGAACCGGCGACGTACACGCTGAGGACCAGGATCAGGAACGCGTCGACCTCACCGTCGAACCGAGCCCCGAACGCCGACGTCGTGCGCGTTCGCCTCGCGACCCAGCCGTCGACGGCGTCGAGCACGAGTCCGCCTGCAGCGAGCGCCACCAGCGCTGTCACTGCCGGCCGGCCGAGGAACGAGTCCGCGACCAGGGCCGCCACGGCACACGCGAGCGTGGCTCGAATGAGGGTCACCAGGTCGGCCGGCCCGAAGGTATCCGTGCCGGTCCTCACCATTCCGCGAGCGACCGCCGCGACCATGACGACCCCGCAGACGATTCCGACGAGCCAGCCGAAACCGGTCAACCCGACGGTCGTTGCGAGCGCGGCAAGGAGCGCCACCTGCGCGACGAGGCCACCCGCCAGGCCGCTTCGAAGCGTCACCACCGCGCCTCCCGATTTCATGGGTACAGCATTTGTACGAACGTCGCTAGTGTTCGGTTCACGAAGGCGGGGTGAGCCTGTGCGGACTGAGGCGTTGGCGTTCTGGGTGCGAGAGCCTGGTGCCGGCGAGATCCGACCGGTCCGGCTGCCGGAGCTCGGCCCGGGCGATGTCGCCGTCCGCACCCTGCGCTCCGGCATCAGTCGGGGCACCGAGACGCTGGTGTTCCAGGGCAAGGTCCCGGAGAGCCAGTACGGCTCGATGCGCGCGCCCTTTCAGGAGGGCGAGTTTCCGGGGCCGGTGAAGTACGGCTACCTCAATGTCGGCGTCGTCGAGGACGGGCCCTCCAGTCTGCGTGGTCGCACGGTCTTCTGCCTGTACCCGCACCAGACCGCCTACGTGGTGCCGGCCGGCGCGGTGGTCCCGGTGCCCGACGACGTGCCACCGGACCGGGCGGTCCTTGCCGGGACCGTGGAGACCGCGGTCAACGCACTGTGGGACGCCGCACCACTCGTCGGTGACCGGGTCACCGTGGTCGGCGCCGGCATGGTCGGCTGCTGCGTCGCACGCCTGCTGACCAGGTTTCCCGGCGTCGAGGTGACGGTCGTCGACACGGACCCCGGCAAGGCCGAGGTCGTGTCGGAGCTGGGGGCGCAGTTCGCGTTTCCCGGGGATGCGGCAGGCGGCCGCGACCTCGCCGTACACACCAGTGCCACGTCCCTCGGCCTGCAGCTCTCGCTGGACCTGCTGACCCAGGAAGGCGTCGTCCTCGACCTGTCGTGGTACGGCGACACCGAGGTACACCTGTCCCTCGGAGGAGCGTTCCACTCCGGGCGGCTCGCGATCCGGGCCAGCCAGGTGGGGACGGTCTCGCCTGCCCGGCGCGGCAGTCGCTCCCCCGCCGACCGGCTGGCGTTGGCCCTGGAGCTCCTGCGCGATCCCGGCTTCGACGCGCTGATCACCGGCGTCTCCGCGTTCGACGACCTGCCCGACGTGATGCCGCGGCTCGCCGACGGGAAGCTGCCGGCGCTCTGCCACACGATCAGCTACGGCGAGGGGTGAACCCGTGTTCAGCGTGACCGTGCGAGATCACATGATGATCGCCCACAGCTTTCGTGGCGAGGTGTTCGGGCCCGCGCAACGGCTGCACGGTGCGACGTACGTCGTCGACGCGACCTTCAAGCGTCCGACCCTGGACGACGACAACATCGTGGTCGACATCGGACGGGCGACCGAGGAGCTGCGCGCGGTGCTGGCCGAGCTGAGCTACCGCAACCTCGACGAAGAGCCCGACTTCGCCGGCGTCAACACCTCCACCGAGGCACTTGCTGCGGTGGTTGCCGACCGGCTCGCCGACCGGATCCAGGCAGGTGCCCTCGGGGACGGCGCCCGGGAGCTGGCCGGCCTCGCGGTCACTCTGCACGAGTCACACGTCGCGTGGGCCACCTACGAGCGGCCGCTGTGAGCGTCGTGCACTTCGTCGTGCCCGAGGGCGTCGACGATCCGGAGCGGCCGAGCGGCGGCAACTTCTACGACCGCCGGCTCAGCCGGTCCTTG
>JAICRS010000153.1 GCA_025966335.1 Nocardioidaceae bacterium | reverse complement strand
GGCCGGACCGTGTCGCCCAGTCCTGGCGCCTTGATCCGCGGGAGAACGGTGAGGTCGTCGACGGTGACGGCTGGCATACGGTCCACACTCCTAGGTCGGTTCGTTGTCCGGCACAACACTGGTTGAATCTTTAACATTCCACAACGTGCCCGTCGGGGCGTCGTGGCGGCAGGTAGCGTGCAGGCGTGAACTCAGCGAGCCGGAACGAGAAGTACGACGTCGTCATCGTCGGAGGCGGCCACAACGGCCTGGTCGCCGCGGCCTACCTGGCCCGGGCCGGCGTCTCCACGCTGCTGCTCGAGCGACTCCCGCACACCGGCGGTGCCGCCGTGAGCGCCCAGGCGTTCGCCGGCCTCGAGGCGCGGCTCTCGCGCTACTCCTACCTGGTCAGCCTGATGCCCGAGCAGATCATCAGTGACCTCGGCCTGGACCTCGACCTGCTGTCGCGGACCACCGCGTCGTACACCCCGGTCATTCGCGACGGCTCCCCCACCGGGCTGCTCGTGGAACGACCCGAGGGCACGCTCACCGCGGAGTCGTTCCGGAAGCTGACCGGGTCGGACGAGGAGTACGACGCCTGGCGCAAGTTCTACGGGGAGGTCTCGGACTTCGCCCAGGTCGTCGCGCCGACCCTGCTCTCACCGTTGCACACCGCACGCGAGATCCAGGGCCAGGTCAAGGCCGAGGTGTGGGACGCCCTCGTCGAGCACCCGCTGGGCCAGGTGGTCGAGGAGCGGTTCCGTGACGACACCGTCCGCGGCGTGGTGGCGACCGATGCGCTGATCGGCACGTTCGCGTCGATGAACGACACCTCATTGGTCCAGAACCGGTGCTTCCTCTACCACCTGGTCGGCAACGGCACCGGCGAGTGGCGGGTCCCGGTCGGCGGGATGGGTGCGGTCAGCGACGCGCTCGCGGCAGCCGCCCGCCGCGCCGGCGCGGAGATCGTCACCGACGCGGGCGTCAGCCGGATCGAGTCGGACGGGACCGCGGCCGAGGTCACCTGGCACGACGGCGATCGGGAGCACACCGTGCAGGCCGACTGGGTGCTCTCGAACGTCGCGCCGTGGGTGCTCCAGGTGCTGCTCGGCGAGCAGCCCGGTGAACGCCCCGAGGGCGCACAGCTGAAGGTGAACCTCCTGCTCTCCCGGTTGCCCCGGCTGCGGTCCGGAATGGACCCGGCGGTGGCGTTCGCGGGGACCTATCACGTCGCCGAGGACTACAGCCAGCTGCAGACGGCCTACGACGAGGCCGCCGCGGGTCGGCTGCCCACCAAGCAGCCCGGTGAGCTGTACTGCCACTCGCTGACCGACCCGTCCATCCTGGGCAACCTCGCCGAGCAGGGCATGCACACGCTGACCTACTTCGGGGTGCACACGCCCGCCACCCTGTTCGAGGTCGATGTCGAGGCTCAGCGCGACGAGGCCGTCGGCCGCGCGCTGGACGCGATCAACGAGCACCTCGAGGAGCCGATCGAGGGATGCCTCGCGCTCGACGCGAACGGCACACCGTGCCTCGAGGCCAAGGCGCCCCAGGACGTCGACGAGGCCCTGGCGATGCCCGGCGGGCACATCTTCCACGGCGACCTCGCCTGGCCCTGGGCGCCGAACCGGTCACGGCTCGAGACCCCCGCGCAGCGGTGGGGCGTCGCCACCGAGGTGCCGAACGTGCTGCTCTGCGGCGCCGGGGCCCGGCGTGGCGGAGCGGTCAGCGGCATCGGTGGGCACAACGCCGCCCAGGCCGTGCTCGAGGTGGTCCGAGCGCGCTAGACCGCGCTCGGGTCGACCACGATGATCGGTTCGGTGGTCGGCTGCTCCGAGCCGCCCGCCGGTTCGATCGTGATCGCCACCTGGGTCCCTGCGGCGGGCAGCTCCATCGCCGCGCCCTTGTCGACATCCTCGAGCACTCCGGCCGAGACCGGGTCATCACCGGCGATCGCCCACAGCTGGTAGACCTGGTCATCGGTCAACGGCGGCAGCTCGTCGGTGTCGACGGCCATCTCGCCGCGCTCCTCCGACGTCGCCACGGTCAGCTCCCCGCCGTTGGAGGTCTGCACGGTGACGGTTGCGGCGTCGGGTGCGTCGAACACCTGCGCGACCGGTGCGGCCCGCAGGTTGTCGTCGTCCTGCGGCAGCTGGCTGATGCCGATGCCGGCGGCCACGATCAGCACCACGGCCGCGGCGGCACCCAGGATCCTGGGGGTCCAGCGGGACGGCTTCGCGGTGCCGATGTGCCGGACCTTCGGCGGCAGCTGCGGCAGCCGGTCCGCGGCGAGCATGATGTTCGCCTTCAGGTGCGCCGGCGGGGTGACCGCCTCGCTCGCACCCATCCGGGCCGCGGCCTCGCGGAGCTCACGGACCTCCTCGCGGCAGGCGGGGCAGCCGTCGAGGTGCTTGCGGAACTCCTCGGCCTCCTCCGGGCTCAAGGCATCCACCGCGTAGGCACCCGAGAGGGTGTGCAGGTCCGTGCTCATCGAGCCCCCTCCAGGCAGTCGCGGAGACGGATCAGTCCGTCTCGCATTCGAGTCTTGATGGTCGGAAGCGGCTTCTCCAGCAGAGTCGCCACCTCGCCGTACGTGTAGCCGTTGAAGTAGGCCAGCCGCACCGACTCCAGCTGCAGGTCGGTCAGCGTCTCCAGACACTCCCGCACCGCGCCGTGCTCCTCGTCCCGGATCACCGCGTCCGCCGGCTCGTCGTGGCTGACCTCGTCCGGTGCGCCGTGGTGGTCCTGCCGTTTCTGGGACTCACTCCGGCGGACCGCGTCGACCGCCCGTCGGTGCGCGATCGTCATGATCCAGGTCTTGCCCTTGCCGAGGGCCCGGTCGAACCGGGCCGCCTTGCGCCACACCTCGAGGAAGACCTCCTGGGTGACGTCCTCGGCCCGGGCCGGGTCACGGACGACCCGCCGGGCCAGTCCGTAGACCGATGCCGACACCTCGTCGTACAGCTGGCCGAAGGCTTGTGAGTCACCCCGTGCCACCTGCCCGACGAGTGCGTCGATGTCCGCGCTCTCGTGCGAGGGCACGAGGCGCAAGCCGGGCTCGGGTGGCATCAGACCTCCTGGACGATCCTTCGACGACGGTGTCGCCGCCTGTGACTCTAGTTCGCCCCACCGGACCGGCCGGATTGGTCGGGCCTGGATTCGGTCGCCTGAAAAGGTTGACAGGCACCGCTGGACGAGTATGTTTAACGCAGACGTTAATTAATACGAAGGTTAACTACTATGGCTACCGACCGGCTCAGCACCATTTTCGCGGCCCTCGCCGACCCGACCCGACGGGCGATCCTGACCCGGCTCTCGGAGGGTGACGCGACCGTTTCGGAACTCGCGGAGCCGTTCGCGATCAGCCTGCCGGCGGTCTCCCGCCACCTCAAGGTGCTCGAGCATGCGGGACTGATCTCGCGCAGCCGCTCGGCCCAGTGGCGGTCGAGCAGCTTGGAGGCCGAGCCGCTGCGGGAGGCCACGGCGTGGATGGAGCGGTACCGCGAGTTCTGGGACAGCAGCCTCGACCGGCTCGACGCCCACCTCAAGCGCATGCAGGACCAAGACGGTGGCGGTGCCACCACGACCCCCGGCCCGGAGGCCGGCACAGAAAGGAAGTAGCGCCATGTCCGACACAACCAAGCAGGTCGCGACCAGCGAGCTGGTCATCGAGCGCACCTTCGACGCACCGCGCGAGCTGGTGTGGAAGGCCTTCACCGACCCCGACCAGATCTCCCAGTGGTTCGGCCCGGTCGGCTACTCGGTCCCGCGCGAGACGGTCGAAGTCGACCTGCGGGTCGGCGGACACCAGCGGCTGATGATGGTGCCCGACGACGAGAGCTATCCACCGGGCGGCCCGAGCGACGGCATCTTCGACGAGGTCGTCGAGCCCTCGCTCCTCGTCACCCACGAGGACATGAACGAGGAGATGGCGGCGCTGTTCGGCACCTCCCGGATGACGACCCGCATCGAGCTGCACGACGAGGACGGCCGGACCCGGCTCGTGCTCCGGCAGGGTCCGTACAGCGTGGACTTCGTCGGCAACGCCCGGGAAGGGTGGGGCAGCTCGTTCACGAAGCTGGACACGCTCCTGGCCGAGTGACGCCCGGTCAGCCCAACGACCACTCCGACCGGCACTCGCCGCCGCGGGTCCGCCCGCCCATGCGGGAGCAGTCGCGACCCGGCCCTCGAGTGCCGGTCGGTGTGGTCATCGCCTCGTCCCAGCGATTTCGTGCGGCCGGGGTCGCGCTGCTAAAGTTCCAGTCGCTTCACGCGCGCCATTAGCTCAATTGGCAGAGCAGCTGACTCTTAATCAGCGGGTTCGGGGTTCGAGTCCCTGATGGCGCACAACCCCAGGTCAGCGGCCCTCACGGCTGCTGACCTACTTTCCTTCGGCGGTCACGGGACGTTTCGCGAGCTGTTCGCTCGGCCTGGTCGGTCCCGGGTCCGACGAGCTCGTCGCCGAGTCGGGTCCGGTAGTAGAGGACCGAACGGCCCGAGCGCGTCCGGCGTACCAGCCCGGCATCGAGCAGGATCCGCAGATGTCCGCCCACCGATCCCAGGCCGAAGCCGGTCAGCGCCACCAGCTGGCTGGTGCTCAACGGAACGTCGAGCTGCGTGAGGATGGATGCACGTGCCGGGCCGAGCAGCCTGCCCAGGGCCTCGGGATGTCCGCCACCTCCGGTGTCGGCGAGTGCGCCCGCGCAGGGATAGGTCACGGCGTACCGCGCCGGCTCCTCCCAGCAGACCCAGCCACGGCCCGGTGTGGTCGTCGGGATGAACATCAGCTCGGCATCCACCAGGTCCCGGACCGGGTTGTCGTAGGCGTTGATCCGAAGGCGTCCGTCACCCAGCCACTGGAGGCCCGGACGCATTCCCACGAGGGCAGCGGCCCAGCCGTCGGTGCTCAGCGCATGCGTGCGCGCCACGATGTCGGCCTGGAACATCCGTTGACGGCGCGGCCAGTCCGGCCGGACCGTGTGCGTCCACACCCACTCGAGCAGATCTGCCGCCCGCTCGGCGAGGTCGTCCCGCACCAGGTCCGCAGGGACCCGGCCGATGAGCTGCCTCGCCAGGTCGGCGAGCGCCACCTCGGCCGGAGTCTCGCGGACCCTGCGCAGCTCGTCGTGGAACGTCCGGTCCGACCGAGCCGGTGGAATGACCATGAAGTCGGCGAACACGGTAGGACGGAAGGCGGCCGCGATCAGCTGGGCGGTGAACGCATCGCGAGCGAGATGGTCACGGAACACCGGCCGGTGTGCGGCTGCCCATCCCTTGAGGCCAGGCATCGTTCGGCCGCCGTGCAGCGAGACGACCGCGGCGACGGTCTCCTGCAGCGGGGAAACCGCGAAGCGGCTGCGCGCGAGCACGTCCGCCGCGATGTTCCACTCACCCATGTTTCGCCTCCACACGAAACATTAACTGCCTCCGCGCCGGCAGCCGGAAGGTATGCCGGTGCACACCTACCGTGAGCTGTTCCGCGTTCCAGAGTTCAAGCCGCTCTTCGCTGCCGTCTCGGTCCAGGTCGCGGCCGGGACGATGAGCGGGCTGGCCCTGGCGACCCTCGTGTTCGCGAGGACCGGCTCGCCCCTGCTGTCCGCGCTGAGCCTGTTCGGTGCGTCGTTCGCCCAGGTGATCGGCGCCCTGACCCTGCTCTCGGCCGCGGACCGGGTTCCGCCGCGAGTGACCCTGACCGGTCTGGCACTCGTCTTCGCGGTCGGCATCTTCGCGCTCGCGATCCCGGGAATGCCGGTGTGGGCGATGCTTCTGATCATCCTCGCGACCGGTCTGATCAGCTCCCCCGGCAGTGGCGTGCGGTGGGGGCTGCTGAGCGAGCTGCTCCCGGAGGACGGCTACGTGCTCGGGCGTTCCGTGATGAACATGTCCGTCGGCGTCATGCAGATCGTGGGCTTCGCCGTCGGCGGTGCCCTCGTGGCGATCATCTCCCCGCGGAACGCCCTGCTGATGGCCGCGTGCCTCGAGCTCGTCGCCGTGCTGGTCCTCTGGTTCGGCCTGTCGAGCCGGCCCGCGCGGGCGGAGGGACGACCGTCGGTCCGGGAGACCTGGCGCGTCGATCGCCGGCTCTGGTCGGATCCCACCCGCCGCAACGTCTACCTCGCCCTCTGGGTGCCGAACGGGCTCGTGGTCGGGTGTGAGGCGCTGTTCGTCCCCTACGCCGGCGAGTCGGCGGGCGTGCTGTTCATCGCCGGCGCCCTCGGCATGCTGACCGGCGACGCGATGGCGGGGCGGTTCCTGCCCGCCCGGTCACGGACGCGCTTCATCACGCCGCTCCGGGTGCTCCTGGCCGCGCCCTACCTGCTGTTCGCGCTGCTGCTCCCCGTGCCGGTCGCGGCGGTCGCCGTCGCGGTCGCATCGATCGGGTTCGGCGCGGGACTCCTCCTCCAGGAGCGGCTGATCGCCGCGACTCCAGCTGACATGCGCGGCCAGGCCCTGGGCCTGCACAGCTCGGGGATGCTCACCATGCAGGCGGTCGGAGCCACGCTTGCCGGTGTCATCGCGGAGTACCTGTCCGCTGGAATCGCCATGGTGGTGATGGCGGGACTGTCCCTCGTCGTGACCCTCCTGCTCACGCCCGGCCTCCGAAGCCCCGTCCACGGAACAGCCAACGAGAACGCGACCGTGTGACGGCGGTCGGTCGGTCGTTCACGCCGGCCGTTGAAACCGCACGGCCGCCGGGTTGACGACCAGGTATGGGTCTCCGAGCGCGCCGAGCAGCTTGCCGTCCCGGCACATCGCCGGACCGTCCTCGACATCGGCAACCAGACACGTCACGTTGTCGCGACCGCCGGCCTGCAGCGCGTTCTCGATCAGCGTCGCAACGGCCCGGTCGCGGTCGACGATGCTCAGGTGCTCGATGATCCGATCGGTCGGCACGAGGTCGCTCAGCCCGTCGCTGCACAGCAGCAGCCTGTCCCCCGGCTGCAGGGCCAGGAGCTTCACATCCGGTTCGGGCGGGCTCTGCCCGTCGATCGACTTCAGCACCACGGAGCGATGCGGATGGTTGGCGGCCTGAGCGCTCGTCAACCGGCCGTCGTCGATCAGGGTCTGAACCAGCGTGTGGTCGGTGGTGAGCTGCACGATACGGCCGTCACGCCACAAGAAGCCTCGTGAGTCGCCGATGTGGCCAAGCGCGAACCGGAACCCGTCCGTGAGTACGGCGGTGAGCGTGGTCGCCATGCCGACTCGTGCGGGAACCTGCGCCTGTCCCACGCACAGCTGCCGATGCGCTTCCCGGACCGCCGACTCCAGGACCCGTGACGGATCCGAGTCCGCG
>JAICRS010000239.1 GCA_025966335.1 Nocardioidaceae bacterium | reverse complement strand
CGCAGCTGCGGCATCGCGGGATCCGCCGGAGAGACGAGGGCGGTGATCCGGCTCTCCGGTGGCGGGTGCGCTGACCAGCTGACCGCCAGATGACGATGAGCCGAACCGTCGCCACCGGCGGAGGCGCCACCGGCGATCCGGTAGTACGCCGTCAGCTTCCGCGACGGCTTGTACTTCGTCCGGAGCAGCTCCAGCTCCCACGACCGGACATCGGCGAATCTGTCGACCAGGAGGTCGGCCAGGCCGTGCCGCAACGGATCGACAGCGATCTGCCGAAGCACACCCGGGTCGACGTGGCCGTCCAGGACCTCGTCGAGTGTGTCCGCGCTCCGACTGCGTGCAACGGCCATGGTTCATCCCTCGCCGAGCAGCTCGTTGACGGCACCGGCGGGCTGCTCGGAGACCGAGGACATGACCAGGTCCGGGCCGGCGCCGGTGACCGACTCCCGGGCGCCCCCGCTGAGCAGATGGGAGGCCGCACGTTGGCGGCCACGGAGATCGGGCTGCACACGCCCAGGCGGGCAGGGCGCATCGAGCGCCGCCAGCATGGTCGTCGCCAGGGACTCGGTGGACAACGCCGCGGGGGGAACCCAACGGACCCACCCGCGTTCCGCGAAGCTCCGGGCTCTCATCTGCTGCTCGGCGCTCGGACCGGCTCGGGGCACCAGCACAGCCGGCTTCCCCAGGCTCAGGATCTCCGCGGTGGTGTTGTAGCCGGCCATTCCCACGACGAGATCCGCTGCGCTCAGGTAGCTCAGCGAGTCACTCACCGTCGAGACGAGGTGGACCGGCAACCCGTCGCCGAGCCGCTGCAGCTGAACCCGCTCGGCGTCCGGCAGGAAGGGTCCGGTCACGACGACGACGGTGCAGGAACACGTGGCGGTCAATGTGGGGACCGCCCGGATCAGGGTGTCGAACAGCGGATAGCCGTCCGCGCCGCCACCGGCCATGGCCACGACGAGCCGGCGGTCCGGTGCGTCTCCCAGGTACAGGCGTCGTACCAGCTCCGCCGCGGTCACCGCTGTGGGTGAGCAGACGTAGCCGCAGTACCGGAGTCGGTCCTTGATCTGCGCGGGCCAGGCGTACTGCGCCCCGACGTCGAAGACGTCTTGAGAACCGTAGACGAGCACGTCCTCGAAGTGCCGCTCGACCGCCTCGAAGGCTCCTTCCAACCGCCAGCGTCGGCGCACGGTCGCCGGCGCGTCCAAGATGTCGCGCAGGCCGAGGACCATCCGGGTGCGTGTCGACTCGAGTGCCTCAAGAGTGGGAACCAGCTCGCCCATCGCTCCATGGGGCATGTGGTCCACCAGCATGACGTCCGGATCAAAGCTCACGGCAGCGGTCCGGATGGTCTGGGCGCGCAACGCCAGGACGTCGACGAACGGCGACGACAGCGACACCGGAGACCACTGTCCAGGACCCAGCTTCCGGATCGAGGGCAGCTTCAGGTAGTCGTGTCCCGGAGTGGCGGAGAAGAATTGCCCGATCGGGGAGTCACAGATGGTGAGCACGCTTCCGTTCGGCCGCGCGGAGAGGAACTCAGCGGCCAGCAGGGTCGTCCGACGCAGGTGTCCGAGCCCGAGCCCGTCCTGGGAGTAGATCAGCAGGCGCGGCTCGGGCGTTGTCCCGTTCATGGCTCATCGTTCCCCGCCGGACGCCGTGAGCAGAGTCGCGTGGTCGGTCTCGTCCTGGCCGCCCAGATGGCGGCTGCGCTTGTGCCACGCGACCTGTTGCATCAGCCCCGCGCGCAGATCGGTCGTGGGCGACCAGCCGAGGCACTTGCGAGTGAGGGCGATGTTGCCCTCGGTGCGCGGCACGTCACCGGGACGCTCGTCGTACTCCTCGAGGTCGGTGTCCGTGGTGCCCACGAGATCGCCAAGCTCACCGATGAGTGTCCTGATGGTGGTCGGACGGCCACTGGCCACGTCGAGCACGGTGCCTGGCGGAAGGTCCGCGAACAGCGCGCGCACTGTTGCATCGACCACGTCGTCGACGTACGTGAAGTCCCGCACCTGCCCACCGTCGCCGAACACCTTGAGCGGCCGGTTCTCGAGCAGTGACTCGATGAACCGGTGCGCCGCCATGTCCGGTCGTTGACGTGGGCCGTAGACGGAGAAGTAGCGGAGAGACACTCCGGGTACCCCGTAGGAATGTGCGTAGGCCCCGACCAGGGTTTCTGCTGCGAGCTTGCTGACGCCGTAGGGGCTGGCCGGACGGGGCTCTCCGCCTCCCCTCGACGAGGCCGTGCCGACGCCGTACACCGATGAGCTGGATGCGTAGACGAAACGCTGAGAGCCGGCCGCGGACACGGCTTCAAGCAGTCGCTGGGTCGCGAGGACGTTGCGGTCCAGGTAGCGACCGAAGGAAGCGCCCCACGACGTGGAGACGCCCGGCTCCCCTGCAAGGTGAGCAACCAGGTCGACACCGTCGAGCATGTCGTCGAGGCGGGTGGTGAGAAGGTCTGCGTGAAGCAGCTCGAACCGGGGTTCTTCGAGCAGCCGCGAAAGATTGGCGCGCTTCCGCTGGGGGTCGTAGAAGGCCGTGAAGGCATCGAGCCCACGAACCTCACACCCGAGTCGCAGCAGCGACTCGCAAAGGTGGCTGCCGATGAATCCTGCGGCACCGGTCACGAGGACGCGTGTCATGAAGGAACCCCGATCCAGGGGTGGTGAACAGCGAACGAGGAGTGAACGTCGGATACACGCCCGTAGATAGTCTGAGAATTTTCCGCCCTGTTCTTAACTTTTTACTTCCGCCGCCGAATCTCCACCATGGCCCGTTGGGGGTATCCCGCATGACCCGTAGTGATGATCCTTGCGGGCTTGTCCGTTATGCCCGCTGAAGGATCTGGCTCACAGGAGGGCGTCGGCGTATGGTCGCGGTGTTCGAGCAACCAATGTTCACGGCATGTGTCTGAGTTCCGCCCTCCTGGAATCGACCACTGACCGGTTGCCGAAGGATGCTAGGAGGGCGCCCCATGCCCCTACGCGTGACCGTCATCGGCACGGGCTACCTTGGCGTGACGCATGCCGCCTGTCTGGCGGAGTTCGGGTTAGACGTGCTCGGGCTCGACGTCGATGCCGGGAAGATCGCATCGCTCGCAAGCGGTGCGGTCCCCTTCCATGAGCCGGGGCTCGCCGACCTGCTCTCCCGGCACGTGGCCACCGGGCGCCTGAGGTTCACGACCTCGTTCGCGGAGGCCGGCGAGTTCGGCGACGTGCACTACCTGTGCGTGGGAACGCCTCAACGCTGGAACGGTCTCGGAGCGGACCTCCGGTATCTCGAGGACGCCGTGGAGTCGCTGGCTCCGCATCTCCGCGTCCAGTGCCTGGTCGTCGGGAAGTCCACGGTGCCGGTGGGCACCGCGGAGCGACTCGCTGCTCGGCTGTCTGCGCACGCTCCGGCGAACGGTGATGTCGAGCTCGCCTGGAACCCGGAGTTCCTTCGCGAGGGGAAGGCGGTCGCCGACACGCTGCGACCGGATCGAATCGTTGTGGGAGTGCGTTCGGAGATCGCGGAGAAGGTCCTGCGCGAGGTCCACGCGGCTCAGATCGACGACGGGATCCCGTTCATCGTCACCGACGTTGCCACGGCAGAGCTGGTGAAGGTAGCCGCGAATGCCTTCCTGGCAACGAAGGTGTCCTTCATGAACGCCATGGCGGACCTGTGCGAGGAGACCGGCGCAGACGTCGCCGCTCTACAGGACGCCATCGGTCGGGACGGGCGGATCGGTCCGCGGTACCTCCACGCCGGCCTCGGCTTCGGGGGCGGCTGCCTCCCCAAGGACATCCGGGCACTCATGGCGCAGGCCGACGAGCTCGGTGTCAGCCAGGCCGCGGCGTTCCTGCGGGAGGTGGACGGAATCAACATGAGTCGTCGCACACGGATGGTCGCACTCGCCCGGGAGACGTGTGGCGGAACAGTCCTGGGCAGACGGATCGCCGTACTGGGTGCTGCTTTCAAGCCCGACTCCGACGATGTCCGCGACTCACCGGCCCTCAGCGTGGCCGCTCAGCTTCAGCTACAAGGGGCGACCGTCTCCGTCTACGACCCCGTAGCCCGGGCGAACGCCGAGCGAGCGTTCCCCTCGCTGCACTACAGCGGCTCCGCGGTGGAGGCCGCCGAGGGAGCACACGCGGTCATGCACCTCACGGAGTGGGAGGAGTTCCGCCAGCTGGACCCTGCCGGCCTCGACGGGGTCGTGGCACGCAAGTTCATCCTGGACGGCCGGAACGCGCTCGACCCCGATCGCTGGCGCCGTGCGGGATGGACCTATCGGGGGCTGGGCCGGCCGTTGACGGCAGACCGGTCCCCGACCAGCAACGCAACATCAACGGCGTAATGGAATGAGGTGGGCCGGATGGCCCCCATCCGTGTAGCGATCCTGGGAGTCGGCAACTGCGCGACCTCCCTCATCCAAGGCGTGGAGTACTACAAGGACGCCGACCCCGCAGGCTCGGTCCCCGGTCTGATGCACGTGAAGTTCGGGGAGTACCACGTCTCCGACGTGGAGTTCGTCGCCGCGT
>JAICRS010000137.1 GCA_025966335.1 Nocardioidaceae bacterium | reverse complement strand
CTCGGCCCCGCTGCAGCCGACGACCCAGCAGGTAGACCTTGCAACCCAGACACACTCCAGTGGTTGCATTGCTGACGGCCCCGACGACGGCGACGGCGGTCAAGCCATAGCCGATGCCATCGACGCCGATGAGGAACCCGAGCAGCGCCAGAGCGGTCAACACGAAGCCGATGAACTGGGCGAAGCGGGCCGGGTGAGCATCCTCCAACTCAGTTGCTGCTCCGATCCGCGGCCAGATGAAGCGGGCGAAGATCTGCGCCCACACGGACCAGTGCACGCTCACGAACGCGGTGAACCCGAACACGGCAACCTGGGAGGCCAGCAGCCCGAGAGCCAAAGGCCGTGCGGGACCAACGGTGAGCAACACGACGGCGAGCACGCTGGCCGTTGCTGCGGCGCTGAATCGGAGGGCGCGCGGGTCGACCTGGGTGCGGAGTGGACACGAGGTGATGCCGATGCTGCCCATGCGGCGCTCCTGACGGTGCGGGCGCTAGCTGTACTCGGCCGGCGGCACCTGCTCGGCGAGGTGCCGGCTCTGCTTCGCCAAGCATTCTACCGTTCATGCCAGACATCTCGCGGCTGCAACAGCCAGCCCTTCGGCTTGGCTGTCATGGACGAGAACGCCCGGACATCGGATCCTGCTCCGACCGGGGCGCGACCAGGGGCGCACCCAGTCAGACCAACGGGGCTTCCCGCAGCACCAGCGTGCCGGCGTCGGCATCCAGGACCGCCGGGACGCCGAACGGGAACGCCAGGTTGCGGTCGGCGTGTCCGGTGGGCACGTCCCAGAGCAGGGGTACGGCGAGCGGGGCCAGCCGGTCCTCGATCAGGAGCCGCACCGACTCCGCTGAACCACACCCGGTGAACTGACCGACCGCGATGCCGCGCACCCCGTCGAACCAGCCCGCCCGCAGCAGCTGGGTCAGCAGCCGGTCCACCCGGAACAGCTCCTCGCCGACGTCCTCGAGCACCGCGATCGAAGCCGTCGCCGGTCGCGAGAACACGGTGCCGATCTCGGCGGCCAGCAGCGCGAGGTTCCCGCCGACCAGGACACCTTCGGCCCGCCCGCCGACCAGAACCGGCACCGGCTCGGGCGTCAGCAAGAGGCCCGGCACCGGCTCGAACAGCATGGCGCGCAGATGCGCCCGCGACTCGACGTCGCCGGCCCCAAGGCTGGTCACCACCGGGCCGTGGATGGTCGACGCACCGAGCCGGGCCGCGAACGCCTGGTGCAGCGCGGTGATGTCGGAGAACCCGACCAGCGCCTTGGGGCCGGCCGCGGCCAGGGCGTCCCAGTCGAGCAGGTCGACCATCCGCTGCGCCCCGTACCCGCCGCGCGCGCAGAAGACCGCGGCCACGTCGGGGTCGCACCACGCCCGCATGAAGTCGGCGGCGCGCACCGCATCACTGCTCGACAAGTAGGAGAACCGCTCGTGGTGGCCCCGCACGTTCTCCATCACCCGGGCCCCGAGCCCCCAGGACTCGAGCACCGCCAGCCCGGCGTCGAGCCGCTCGCCGTCGACCACACCGGCCGGTGCGGTGACCGCGACCTGGTCGCCGGCGTGCAGCCGCGGCGCGCGGATCAGCGACCGGCCCGGCTTCTTCGGGGCGAGCATCTCGGCCTTCCGCCGCCGCAGCCCCGCCTCGAGCAGGCGGGCGATCAGCTCCCGGCTGGTCACCGGCGTCGCACCCGCGGCGACCACGCTGTCGTAGCGCTCGGCGGGGATGTCGTAGTGGTCCCGGTCGAAGCCCCGCGACGGGATGCCCAGCCCCGCGGCGAACCGGTGCAGCTCCTCGAAGGACTGGTCGCTGGCCAGGTGCGACCACAACCGGCCGTGCCCCGGCGAGTTCGGCGGGTCGATCAGCAGGGTCACTCCGGTTCCCGTCCCAGAGCACGGTCGACGGCATCGTCGAGGAGCATCCGCCAGGCACGCACATGCCCCGGGTCGACGTACGCCTTCGCCCAGGAGCCACCGGGCCGGACCGAGGAGCCGACGTGGAACTGACGCACGCCGGCGCGGACCAGCCAGGGCACGTGCTCGCCCCTCAACCCGCCACCGGCCATCAGCAGACGGGCGACGTCGTGGTCGGCCGCGGCCCGGTCGGTCAGCTCGTCGTGCCCGACGTCGAGTCCCCGGGAGGATCCGGACGACAGCACCGCGTCCAGCCCCGGGAGGTGGCGCAGCTGTCGCCAGGCGCGGTCGGTCTCGAGCGCGGAGTCGATCGCGCGATGGAACGTCCAGGGCACCTCCGGCAACCGGTCGGCGAGGTAGGAGCACACCTCGACGTCGATCTCCAGGTTCGCGTCGAGGAAGCCGAACACCAGCCCGTTCGCGCCCATCGACAGGTAGTCCTCGCCGAGCCCGACCAGCCGGTTGAGCTCGCCGCCGGTGGTGGTCAGCCCGTCGTTCAGGCGCAGCATCACCCGGACCGGGACGTCGCTCTCCTTGCAGATGGACGAGACCACGCCCGGCTCCGGCGACAGGCCACCGGAGTCGATGCCGGCCACCGCGAACAGGCGGTCCGCGCCGCCCTCGTCGGCGCCGGGCACGTCCCGCGGATGCAGGACGACGACCTCCAGCAACGCGCCCCGCTCCGGCAACTGCTCACCCGTAGTGCTCACAATGGACATCGTGACATCCGACGACGCCCTGATGACCGCCCGTGCACTCGTGTTGCACGACCTCGAGGTGACCCGCGCCGCGAACCCCGAGTCCGTGTCGGTGCTGGAGGAGTCCGTCACCACCCGACGCTGGTGGACGTCACAGTGGGAGGAGGGCAAGGAGTACGTCGCCGGGCTGATCGCGCAGGACGTGCAGGACGGCCTCCTGGACCGGGTCGGGCGATGGCCGCTGTGCCGGGCCTGCGACGACCTCGACCCGCACGCGCTCTACATCCACCCCGAGCTCGGTGGCCCCGACCCGACCTGGGTCTGCGAGAAGTCGGGGATTCCCGTTGCCCCGTTGGGCGGGCTCAGCCACTGACCCGCGCGTCAGGGCACCATCAGCGGCGGCGCAGCAGCCTCCACAGCACGAGCAGAGCCAGCAGGCCGCCCGCGAGCGGCTTCCAGTACGACCGGAGCAGGATCGGCAGCACGGTGGCACCGAGGTCCAGCGCCTCGTCGCTCCCGCGACCCGACCCGACCGGCGACTCCGAACCGCCACCCGGCGCCTCTCCCGCCGATGCCCCGGAGTACGTCGTCGCCGGCGCCTTGCGCGCGGTCGCTCCGATCCCGGCGGTCGCCGACAGACCGGCGGCCTGGTCGTCGCCGGACGCATCCGCCGCCTCACCGACCGGAGCCTCCTCCCCCGACGGCCGGGTGGTGGACCCGTCCCCGGGAGCGGCGGCACCGGTGTCCGCGGAGGGAGCACCGACCTTCTGCTCCAGACAGGTCGCGAACTGTTGCAGGAGCTTGTCGGACACGTCCTGGATCACACCCCGGCCGAACTGCGCGGGCTTGCCGGTGATCGAGAGATCCGTGCGCACCTCGACGTCGGTCGAGGAGCCTCCGGCCGAGTTGAGCACGGCGGTCACCGTGGCGCCCGCCGTACCGTTGCCGCGCTTGTCCTTGCCCTTCGCCTCGATCACGAACCGGTGGTCGGACTCGTCTTTCTCCAGGAACTTGCCGGAGCCGGTGTAGACGAGCGAGATCGGGCCGAGCTTCACCTTGCAGGAGCCCTTGAACTCCTCGCCCTCCACCGACGTGACCGTGGCACCCGGGAAGCACTCGGCGACCGACTCGATGTCGTTGAACGCCGCCCACGTCTCCTCGATCGTGGCCGGGACGGTGAACGTGTGCGTCAGGTCCACGCGGCTCACGCCCCCGCGGCTGCGAGCACCGCGCGACGGGTCAGCACGGTGGCGAGGTGCCGCCGGAAGTCGGCGTCGCCGTTCAGGTCCGACGGCGGGTTGGTCCCCTCGGCGGCGGACGCGGCCGCACCACGAACCGCTTCGTCGGTGGCCGACTGTCCGACCAGCGCGGACTCCACGGCACGGGCGCGCAGCGGCGTGGACCCCATGTTCGTCAGGCCCACCCTTGCCTCGGCGATCGTGCCGCCGTCGACGCGGACCGCCGCAGCGACCGCGACGATCGGCCACTGGTGGGCGACCCGCACGAACTTCTCGTAGTGCGCACCCCAGCCGGTGTACTTCGGGATCCGCACCTCGGTGAGGATCTCGCCGTCCTGCACGGCGGTGGTGAACAGGTCCTCGAAGAAGTCGTCCGCCTCGACCGTGCGCGTCCCGCCGGACCCGGCGATCACGAACGATGCCCCCAGGGCGAGGGCGGGCGCACCCAGATCACCAGCCGGATCCGCGTGCGCCAGCGCCCCGCCGAAGGTCCCCCGGTGCCGGACCTGTGGGTCGGCCAGCTGCTCGACCGCCTTGGTGAGCAGCGTCGCGTGCTCCCGCACCAGCGGGTCGTGGAACACGTCGGAGTGGGTGGTCATCGCACCGATCACGAGCGCGTCGCCATCGTCGCGCACACCGCGCAGGGACTCGATCCGGCAGAGGTCGACGACCACCGAGGGAACGTTGAGCCGCATCCGCAGCACCGGCAGCAGGCTCTGCCCGCCGGCCAGCACCTTCGCGTCCTCGCCGGCCTCGACGAGCGCGTTGACCGCCTCCTCGACCGTGGACGGGGCGACGTAGTCGAACTGTGCCGGGATCACTGGGCTCCTCCTTCGCTGCGGTCTGCGACATCCTTCTCGTCGAAGTGAGGCATCGCCTCGCCCTCCGTCGGGTCCGCGCCACCGGCACCCCGGTCGTGGATCGCCTTCCAGATCCGCTCCGGTGTGCAGGGCATCTGTACGTCGATGACCCCGAACGGCTTGAGCGCGTCGACCACGGCGTTCACCACACATGGTGTCGACGCGATCGTGCCCGCCTCGCCGACACCCTTGGTGCCGAGCGGGTTCGACGTGGACGGGGTGACCGTCCGGTCGGTGTCGAAGCTGATCGTGTCGGCCGCGGTGGGAACCAGGTAGTCCACGAACGACGCCGAGACCAGCGTGCCCGAGGAGTCGTGCACGGCCTCCTCCCACAGCGCCTGCGCGATGCCCTGGACCAGCCCGCCGTGCACCTGGCCCTCGACCAGCAGCGGGTTGACGATGTTGCCGACGTCGTCGACCGCGACGTACTTGCGCATCTTCACGCCACCGGTCTCGGTGTCGACCTCCAGCGCGCACAGGTGCGTGCCGTGCGGGAAGGAGAAGTTGGCCGGGTCGAACGTCGCATCCGCGTCGAGGCCGGGCTCCACTCCGTCGGGCAGGTTGTGCGCGGAGAAGCTGGCCAGCGCGAGCTCCCCGATCGCCATCCCCTTGTCGGTGCCGGCAACGCTGAACCGGCCGTCCTTGAACTCGATGTCGTTCACGCTCGCCTCGAGCAGGTGCGCCGCGATCGGCTTGGCCCGCTCGATCACCTTGTCCGCCGCAGCGACCACCGCCGACCCGCCGACCACCAGGGACCGAGAACCGTAGGTGTCCAGGCCCTTGTGCGAGACCTGGGTGTCACCGTGCAGCACCTCGATGTCCTCGAACGGGACCCCGAGCCGGTCCGCGGCGATCTGCGACCACGCGGTCACGTGCCCCTGGCCGTGCGGCGAGGTGCCGGTGACGACCTCGACCTTGCCGGAGGGCAGCATCCGCACGGACGCGTGCTCCCAGCCACCGGCGCCGTAGTTGAGCGAACCCAGCACCCGGGACGGCGCCAGCCCGCACATCTCGGTGAACGTGGAGACCCCGATCCCGAGCTGCACCGGGTCGTTCGACTCGCGTCGGCGCTTCTGCTCGGCGCGCAGCTCGTCGTAGCCGAACATCTCCTTGGCCCGCGCGGTCGCCGCCTCGTAGTTGCCGGAGTCGTACTCCAGCCCGCACACCGTGGTGAACGGGAACTCCTCGTGCTTGATCCAGTTCTTCTCCCGAATCTCGACCGGGTCCATGTCGAGCTCGAGGGCGAGCTGGTCCATCATCCGCTCGATCGCGTACGTCGCCTCGGGGCGTCCTGCACCACGGTAGGCGTCGGTCCAGGTCATGTTCGTGAACACGTTGGTGCAGTTGAACTGGTAGGCCGGGAACTTGTAGATCCCGTTGAACATGAAGGCACCCAGGATCGGGACACCGGGCGTGACCAGCCCGAGGTAGGCGCCCATGTTCGCGATCAGGTCGACCTTGAGCCCGGTGACCGTCCCGTCGGCCTTGGCCGCGAGCGTCAGCTTCTGCCACTGGTCGCGGCCGTGGTGGGCCGCCATCAGCGACTCCGAGCGGGTCTCGGTGTACTTGCACGGCTTGCCGGTACGCCGGGCCGCCAGCAACGTGATCACCTCCTCGGGGGTGACCTGGAGCTTGCCGCCGAAGCCGCCACCGACGTCGGGCGCGATCACCCGCAGCTTCGACTCGGGGATCCCGAGGGTCAGCGCGAGCATCAGCTTGAGGATGTGCGGGACCTGGGTCGCGGACCACATCGTGATCTGCTCACCGGTCGGGTCCACCGCGAACGAGCGAGGCTCCATGAACGCGGGGATCAGCCGCTGCTGGCGGTACTCCCGCTCGATGAGGATCTCGGCGTCCCGGATCGCGTCGTCGATCGCGGAGCCGGTGCCGGCACCGGCGGAGTCGAACTGCCAGAAAGCGGACTTGTTCGTGCCCAGGTCCGGGTGCGCGAGGACCGTGTCCTCCGCGGCCTCCTTCAGGTCGAGGGCGGCCGGGAGCTCGTCGTAGTCGACGTCGACCAGCTCCGCCGCGTCGCGGGCGGCGGCCGCCGACCGGGCTACCACGACGGCCACGATCTCCCCGGCGAACGCCACCCGGTCCACCGCGATGGACGGGTGCGGCTGCGCCTTCTGGTCCTCGGAGATCGGCCAGGCGCACGGCAGCGCGCCCTGCTCGTCGGCGACGTCGGCGCCGGTCAGGACCATGACGACGTTCGGCGCGGCCTTGGCCTCGGCGGTGTCGATGTTGGTGATCGTCGCGTGCGCGAAGGGGCTGCGCACCATCGCCAGGTGCAGCATGCCGGGGAGCTGGATGTTGTCGGTGAACTTGGTGCGGCCGGTGATCAGCCGCTGGTCCTCCTTGCGCTTGCGGGGACTGCCGATCTCCTTGCCGGCCGGGCGGTCCTCGGTCACGGTCATGACGCACCTCCGCTCGTGGACGCCACAGCGGCGGACCCGGCGCCGTCGGCTGCCTGCTGCACCGCCTTGACGATGTTGTGGTAGCCGGTGCACCGGCACAGGTTGCCCTCGAGGCCGGTGCGGATCTCCTCCTCCGACGGGTCGGAGTTCTCGTTGAGCAGGTCGACGCTCTGCATGATCATGCCCGGCGTACAGAACCCGCACTGCAGGGCGTGGCACTCGTGGAACGCCTTCTGCACCGGATGCAGCTCACCGTTGGTGGCGAGCCCCTCGATCGTGGTCACCTCGTGGCCGTCGGCCTGGACCGCGAGCACGTTGCAGGACTTCACGCTCCTGCCGTCGAGGTGAACCGTGCAGGCGCCACAGTTGCTGGTGTCGCAACCGATCACCGTGCCGGTCTTCCCGAGCTGTTCACGCAGGTAGTGAACGAGCAGCGTTCTGGGTTCGACGTCGTCGGAGCACATGGCACCGTCGACCTTGACGTTGATACGGGTCATCCAAACTCCCAGGCTCGAGTGCGAGAGAGCCTGATCGTTGCGCGTTTAACGAGAAGTGACAAGGGTCACCCGGGCTACTTCGAGACGGGCGGTCCCTTGGAGCGCCGAACGGGACCGGTCCGTGCAGTGACCGAAGGTCAGGCGTCCTCGAGCGCGGCGGCGAGCGTCCCGTGGTGGATCGGGCCCGCGACCTCGGTGAGCCGCTCGCCGCGGCCGCCCCAGCG
>JAICRS010000179.1 GCA_025966335.1 Nocardioidaceae bacterium | reverse complement strand
GACACCCTGGCCACCGCCGGCTTCCAGAAGGCCGACAACTACCTGCTGGTGACCAAGCAGCCCGGCGCGGACACGGCTGCCATCCAGGCCGAGGTCGAGGCGCAGACCGCCAACCTGCCGACGGTGACGGTCAAGGACCAGGAGGGGTTCGCCGAGGAGCAGCGGGCGCCGATCGACAGCATGCTGCTGATCATCAACGCCCTCCTCGGGCTGGCGCTGGTGATCGCGGTGCTCGGGATCGTGAACACGCTGGCGCTGTCGGTGATCGAGCGGACCCGTGAGGTCGGGCTGCTCCGCGCCATCGGGCTGAGCCGGTTCCAGCTGCGGCGGATGATCCGGCTCGAAGCGGTCGCGATCGCGCTGCTCGGCGCGGCCTTGGGCGTGACGATGGGCATCGTGTTCGGCCTCGCGCTGATGACGTCGCTGAGGGACGAGGGCCTCGAGGTGATTTCGGTTCCTTACGTACAGCTGGCCGGATATGTCGTAGCCTCAGCACTGGTGGGGATCCTCGCCGCGGTGTTCCCGGCGCGCCGGGCCGCGCGGCTCGACGTGCTGCGGGCGATCGCCACCGAATGACCGGCTGAGGCAGAGGCATCCCCAGCCGTCCGGCGCTAAGGTTAGGTCGGGGGCAGATGGGGAGGTGCGATGGGTGACGTGATCACCCCGGATCGGTCTCGGCAGACAGTGCTCAAGCACGTCCAGGTCCGCGAGTACGTTCGCGAGCTCATCACCGGCGCCGAGCCGGGCAGTCCCGCGCCGTCCGAACGTGAGCTGGTCCAGCGCTTCGGCGTCGCCCGGATGACGGTCCGTCAGGCTCTCGACGCCCTGGTCTCCGAGGGGCTGCTGGAGCGGGTGCCCGGCCGGGGCACCTTCGTCGCCCGCGCCAAGATCGACGTCCAGGTCCGGCTCTCGAGCTACACCGAGGAGATGGCCCGGCGCGGCATGAAACCGGATGCCCGCACGCTGCTGGCCCGGATGGAGTCGGCCGGGCCGGGGGTTGCCCGTGCGCTCGAGATCGACCAGGGCGACCGGGTCGTGCACTGGCAACGGCTCCGCCTCGCCGATGGCAGCCCGATGTGCATCGAGGACGCCTACCTCGCCGACAGCATCGTCCCCGGCTTCCTGGATGCGCCGCTGCCGGACAGCCTCTACAGCGAGCTGAAGCGCCGCGACATCCTGCCCACCTGGGGCGAGGACTCCGTCGACGCGGACGTCGCGAAGCCCGACGAGGCCGACCTGCTCGGCATCATCACCGGGGCGTCGGTGCTCCGCGTCGCGCGCCGTGCCTTCGCCGGCAACATCGCGGTGGAGGTGTCCCGCTCGACCTACCGCGCCGACCGCTACACCCTGTGGGTCCCGCTGTCGCGGCCGAACCTCCCGGTCACACCCGGCCGATGAGGACGCTCGGCGTACTCCTCGCCGGAGGCGCAGGGCGCCGGATGGGAACCCCGAAGGCGCTGCTCCGCGACCTCGACGGAACCCCCTTCCTGGCAAGGGCGATCGGCATCCTCCTTGAGGGCGGCTGTGACCGCGTGGTCGTGGTCACCGGCGCCGCCGCCGACCGGGCCGGCACGGTCCTCGACGAGACCGGCTGGACCCTCGACCCCGCGGTCCGGGTGGTCGTCGCAGCCGACTGGGACCAGGGGATGGGCGCCTCGCTGCGCGCCGGTCTCGCGGCCGCTGCGGATGGAGAGACCGACTGTGCCCTGGTCAGCCTGGTCGACCTGCCCGATGTCGGTGCGTCCGTGGTGGACCGGTTGCTGCGCACCGTCGGGCCGGGCAGTACGGCGCTCGGGCGGGCGTCGTACGACGGGGTGGCCGGTCATCCTGTGATGATCGGCCGCGACCACTGGGCCGGCGTGGTCGCATCGGCTCACGGCGACAAGGGCGCACGCGACTACCTCAAGGCCCATGAGCACGTGCTCGTGGAGTGCGGTGACCTGGCCACCGGGCGGGACACCGACACCCCCGACGACCTGGTCCGCTGACCCCGACGGGCTCAGCCGGGCTTGCGGGCGAGCAGGTAGAACCGGCGCATCGTGAACGTGATCGGCTCACCGCGCGCGGGTCCGGCCCGGTGCAGGTCGAGCAGCACGTCGGCGTACCGGTCCACCCCGAAGTCGTGCGGCACCTCCCACGGCACCAGCGCGAAGTAGTGCACCAGTGCGCCCACGTCCCGGAACCGGGAGCGCCCGCACCACTCCTCCGCCCGCTCGACGCGCAGTCCCGTCTCCTCGGCCTCGGCCCGCAGCGCCGCGAGCGTGATGTGCGGGTAGGCCGTGTGCCCGCCGAACAGGGACTGCGTCTCCTCGAAGTCGCGGCCGTCGACCTGCTGGGTGAGGAACACGCCACCCGCCGCCAGCACGCGGAACACCTCCACGGCACGGTAGGCCTCGTGCCGGTTCAGCACCACGTCGAACCGGTCGGCCTCGAACGGCATGGTCGCACCGGGCGCCTCCGCGTCGTACTCCACCACGGCGATCCCGCGCGGGTTGAGGTTGCGCTGCGCGACCGGGACGTTCGGCGGCCACCCTTCGGTCGCGACCGTGTCCGCGGGGAGCGCGTCCGCGAGGTCGAGCAGCACCTCACCGCCTCCGGTGCCCATGTCGAGCGCGCTGCCGGCGCCGGCGACGACCTCGCGCGCCAGCGCGGTGTAGGACCAGGGCGGCTGGTCTTCCTCGTGCCGGTCGGCGATGCCGGAGAAGTCCCAGCCGTCGATCTCGGCCAGCGCCTCCTCGCGCCAGGAGCGCAGCAGGCGCTCGTCCTCGTCCGTCCGCGGAGCCATCCTCCGATCCCACCACAACCGGGACTTCCTCGAATACCGGGAAGATCTAGGCAATGCTGGGGCCATGGATCCTGCCGCCAGCATCGCGTCCGCGTCCGACCTCGCCGAACGGCTGGGGGAGACCGGCTATCTCTGTGACGAGGCGCTCGGCACGATCGGCTTCCTCGCCCTGCAGATGCAGCGGCCCCTGCTGCTCGAGGGCGAGCCGGGCACCGGCAAGACCGCGCTGGCCGAGGCGATCGCGCAGGCGCTCGACCTGCCACTGATCCGGCTGCAGTGCTACGAGGGCATCGACGCCAGCCAGGCGCTCTACGACTGGGACTTCCCGCGCCAGATCCTGCACCTGAGGGCGCTCGAGGCGGCCGGTGGCGTGACGGAGGTGGAGCAGGCCGAGAAGAGCCTGTTCGACGAGCGGTTCCTGCTCGCCCGTCCGGTGCTTCGGGCGCTCCGGGAGAGCCCGGCGGTGCTGCTGGTCGACGAGATCGACCGAGCCGACGACGAGTTCGAGGCGTTCCTGCTCGAGGTGCTCTCCACCTACCAGGTCACCATTCCCGAGCTCGGCACCGTCGCCGCGACGGTCCCCCCGATCGTCGTGCTCACCTCCAACCGCACCCGCGAGATCCACGACGCGCTCAAGCGGCGCTGCCTCTACCACTGGATCGAGCACCCCGGCCTGCAGCGCGAGGTCGAGATCGTGCGCAGCCGGGCACCGGAGGTCTCCGAGCAGCTCGCGCACCAGGTGGTGACGTTGGTGCAGCAGCTGCGGGACCGCGACGACCTGGTGAAGCCGCCCGGTGTCGCGGAGACCCTGGACTGGGCCCGGGCGCTGGACCGGCTCGGCACCACCCGGCTTGACGTCGAGACCGCGGCCGCGACGCTGGGCGCGGTCGTGAAGTACCGCGAGGACACCGAGCGGGTGCGCAAGGCCCTCGACCGGATGCTTGCCGGCTGAGCGATGGAACACCAGGCCGACGAGCTGCTCCTCGGGTTCACCCGGGCGGTCCGCGCTGCCGGGGTGCCGGTCACCGCCGACCGTGCGCAGGGCTACCTCAAGGCGGTGGCGCTGGTCGGGCTCGACGACCGGCGCGCCACCTACTGGGCCGGGCGTACGACGCTGTGCTCGGGGCCGGACGACCTGGCGAGGTACGACCAGGTGTTCAGCGCCTGGTTCCTGTCCCAGGAGGCCGCGCCCTCGCCACGGGAACGCGCCGAGCGGACCGTCAGCCAGGCCGACCTCGGTGACGACGACTCGGGTGGCACCGCCGACGGTGAAGAGGAGGAGGTGGTCACCGCGACCGCCAGTGCCGCCGAGGTGCTGCGGCACCGCGACATCGCCGAGATGGACGCCGTCGAGAAGGCCCGGCTCGCCGCGATGTTCGCCGCCCTGCGCCCGCGGGCACCCCGACGCACCTCGAGCCGGAACGTGCGCTGGCACCGCGGCGAGGTCGACGCGCACCGGACGCTGCGGCGCACGCTGCAGCGGATGGGCGAGCCGTCGAGGATCCTGTGGCAGCGCCGGGCCGTCAAGGCGCGGCGGATCGTGCTGCTGGTCGACGTGTCCGGGTCGATGAGCGCCTACGCCGACTCGCTGCTCCGTCTCGCGCACAGGTTCGCGACGGCGACCCGGATGCGGGGCCGGGGCGTCCACGGGGGACTGGCCCCCCGGGTGGAGGTGTTCACGGTCGGCACCCGGCTGACCCACATCACCCGCGCGATGCGGCAGCGGGACCCGGAACGGGCGATCATCGCGGCCGGGGACACGGTTCCCGACTGGTCCGGCGGCACCCGGCTGGGCGAGACCCTCAAGATCTTCCTGGACCGCTGGGGACAGCGCGGACTGGCCCGCGGCGCGGTGGTCGTGGTGTTCAGCGACGGCTGGGAACGGGGCGAGGCGGACCTGCTCGCCGAGCAGATGCGCCGCCTGCACCGACTCGCGCACCGGGTGGTCTGGGTGAACCCGCACCGCGGCAAGGAGGGGTACCAGCCGGTGCAGCAGGGAATTGTTGCGGCCCTGCCGTACGTTGATGAGTTTGTAGCCGGTCATTCGATGGCTACGTTCGCGGAGCTGATCGAGGTGGTCGACCGTGCGTGAGGTGTTGCCCGAGCTGTTGTCCTGGTGGAAGGCCGGCGAGACGATCGGTGTCGGCACCGTCGTCGCCACGTTCCAGTCCGCGCCGCGACCACCGGGGGCCTCGATGCTGGTCGGACCCGGCGGCGAGGCGGTCGGCTCGGTCTCCGGCGGCTGTGTCGAGGGCGCCGTCTACGAGCTCGCCGAGTCGGTCGTCGCATCCGGGGACCCGGTCCTGCAGAGGTACGGCATCAGCGACGAGGACGCGTTCTCGGTCGGCCTGACCTGTGGCGGGATCATGGACGTGTACGTCGAGAAGGTGAACCGGTCCACCTTCCCGGAGCTGGCCGACATCGCCGACGACATCGAGAACGACCGCCCCGTGGCCGTCGCGACCGTGGTGGCCCATCCCGACCCGGAGTGGTTGGGCCGTCGCCTCGTCGTACGCCCGGAGGACGCCGAGGTGCCGCGCACCGGAAGCCTCGGCAGCGAGCGAGCCGACCACTCGGTGGCCGACGACGTCCGCGGTCTGCTGGCTGCCGGCCGCAACGAGACGTTGACCTACGGACCCGACGGTGAGCGCCGCGGCGAGGGCATGCGCGTCTTCGTCTGGTCGTTCGCGCCGGCCGCGCGGATGCTGGTCTTCGGCGCGATCGACTTCGCCGCCGCCGTCGCCAAGATCGGCAAGTTCCTCGGCTACCACGTCACCGTCTGCGACGCCCGCCCCGTCTTCGCCACCCACTCGAGGTTCCCGTCGGCCGACACGGTCGTCGTCGACTGGCCGCACCGATACCTCAAGGCCGAGGACGAGGCCGGCCGGATCGACGACCGCACGGTGCTGTGCGTGCTCACCCACGACCCGAAGTTCGACGTGCCCCTCCTCGAGGTCGCCCTCCGGCTTCCCCACGTCGCCTACACCGGCGCGATGGGCTCGCGGCGCACCCACGAGGACCGGTTGGCCCGGCTGCAGGAGGCGGGACTGACCGAGGAGGAGCTGGCCCGGCTGTCCTCCCCGATCGGGCTCGACCTCGGCGCCCGGACACCGGAGGAGACCGCGGTCAGCATCGCCGCCGAGATCATCGCGCTGCGCTGGGGCGGCCGCGGCGAGCGGCTCACCGAGGTCGCGGGCCCGATCCACCACGGGACGCTGGCCGCCGCGCTCGAGGACGCCTGACCTTCGCGCGCTGCACGGACCGGGCCCCGTTCGGCGCTCCAAGGGACCGCCCGTCTCGAAGTACCCCGGGTGACCCTTGTCACTTCTCGTTAAACGCGCAACGATCAG
>JAICRS010000004.1 GCA_025966335.1 Nocardioidaceae bacterium | reverse complement strand
GGTCATCCGCGAAGGCAGCCCGGTCGGCGGCCGACCGGAAGCCGATCTGCGTGTCGTTGGTCAGCGTCGGCAGGCGCTTGCCGGACGCGCCGGCCCGGCGCGCCAGGGCGCCGACCTCGCGCACCAGCCGACCGGCCAGCGCGACCAGGTAGCTTGCCGACAGGTGGTCGGCGTTGGCGTCCGGGTTGGCCGCGGACGCGCTGAGGGCCGCCGGCGACACGACGTAGGACGCCGCCGAGGCCTGCAGTACCCGCTCGGTGATGCCCCCGTGCCGGCGCTCGCCGGACAGCTCCACCAGGCCGTGCGCCTCGAGCGCCTTGAGGTGGTAGTTGACCTTCTGGCGCGCGATGCCGACTCGGGCGGCGAGCCCGGCGGCGGAGGCCGGTCGGGCCAGCTCGCCGAGCAGTCGGGCCCGGACCGGATCCAGCGCGGCGGCGGCTGCCTCCGCGCTCTCGATGACCTCGACGTCCTGCATATCGCCACCATGCTCTTGACAATAAATCTTGTCAAGAGGTTGTGCCCCGGCCAGCGAGCATCAACGATAGACGCGGCGGTAGGACGCACCTCGAGAGCTAGGTGAGGGCCGACTGTGCGTAGCGGTCGAGCGCCTTGCGCCACATGCGCGCAATGACCCGGTTCATCGTGTGGTGGAGCAGGAACATCGCGATCTTGTCCCGCGTGCGAACGGCGTGCGTGGTCCACTCGACGTGGACCCGGCTGCCTCCCTCGTCGCCTGGCCCGATCCGCATGCTCCCGGCGCCGCCGTCTCCGTGGTTGCTCTCCACCTCGGTCCACCGGATCAGCCTCGGATCGGACCAGTCGTAGTGGACCACCACCCAGAACGGCACCCGGGGCGACCCTTCCCGGGCCACTGCCCAGGTGTCACCGAGCTCACGGACCTCGTACACCCTCGGGTCGAGCGTCTTGTGCCAGATCTCGAGCCGACGATCGGTGAAGTCGGTCATGGCCCGCAGAACCTGCTCCGGCGAGGCCTTCGTGGTCAGGTCGAACCGCATAGGACTCACGCACCAGCGAGCCGGACGCCGTGACGTTGGGTGACCGAGAGGATCGTCTCCATCGACTGCTCGACGGGGTGGTCGGACGGCACGGAGCCGGCGAAGTCGGCGAAGAACTGCCCGGCACGGTTGCCCGAGGTGACCGCCAGGAATCGGGCGGAGTCGCCGACGACCTCGAAGCTGCCAGGTGTTCCGGCCGGTAGGACCACCAGCCCCCCGGGCTCCACGTCGTACGACGTGCCGTCGACTAGTGCGGTGAGACTGCCCTCGAGCAGGAACAGCACGCCGCTCCACGGCGAGACGTGAGGAGGCGCCATGGGCCTCGCAGGTGCGACCACCTCGAAGACCTCGAAGGCACCTTCGGTGTCCCGGACCGCGGCCTTCGCGATGTGGTCGCCGTCGATCATGGGGTAGTGCCGGCCCTCCCCGGGCCCGACGTACGTCGTGTTCATGGCTCCTCCTCGGGCTGGGTACGACCAGCATCTGCCGTCGGAGCGGGAGTGGAGCGAGTAGTGCGCTACTCGACTCCGAGAACCTCCGCCAGCGCACGGCGCTGGGAGATGCCGAGCTTGTGGACGGCGCGGTAGAGGTGTCCCTCGACGGTGCGCACCGACACCGTCAGCCGCTCGGCGATGTCCTTGTTCGACAGCCCCCGGGCGGCCAGCGCGGTGATCTCGCGCTCCCGGGCAGTCAGCGGTAGCGGCCGCGCCGCGATCGCGAGGGCCGGCGTGCGGGCGCCGGACCGACCGGCGAGCTTCTCGGCGAGCGCCGCGGCGGAGAGGGCCGAACCCTGTCGCCCCTGCCGGCGGTGTACATCGGCCGCCTGGGCCGCCGCATCGCCGGCGGCGAGGAGGTCGCCGAGCCGAGCCCAAGCGTCGGCTGCCTCGAGCAGCGCCTGACCGTCCGCGTCCGCCCACGCGCGCGCATGGGCCTGCGCCACCGTGGCCCGAGGGCTCAGCGCGGCGAGTGTCGTGAGGCGGGGCAGCGCCGCGGTCGCGTCGCCGAGCTGGACTGCGGTCTGCCAGGCGAGAGCCTCGTAGGCAGGAGCGCCACCCTCGCGAGCGAGGCCGGCCGCGGCGACGGCGTGACCGAGCGCCTCGGTCGTCGCGCCCTCGGCGGCCGCTCCCCACGCCCGGGCGAGGAGGTCGTCCGGCGCATAGATCCCGTAGGCCGGATGCTGCTCTGCGACGACGCCGGACAGGAGCAGAGCGGCCTGCGCCGCCTGGCCGGCCTGCGCCAGGGTCGTCGCCAGCAGCGTGCGGCAGCGGAACCGGAACTCGTGCCCCGAGTCCGCCAGCCCGGCCCACGCCTCGCGCAGCAGGCTGAGCGCGTCGACGAGCCGGCCGCCGGCGAGGGCTGCATGCCCGGCGACCACCAGCCCCATCAGCCGGGCTGGGCCGGGGAGGTCGGCGGATGCGGCCTGCATCCTCCGGGCCTGCTCGTCAGCGCGGCCTGGTGTCCCGGCGAGGCGATGGCCGAGCACCTGGAAGTCCGCGAGCCCGAACCCCGGAATGACGGTGGGCACCCGGTCGGCGGTGAGCCCGCCGACCACCGCGGCGTCCTCGAGCAGCCCGCGCGCCCCGGTGACCGCGGCCGCCGCAGAGACCGAGGAGGCGACCAGGATGCGGGCCAGGTCGTCGGGCAGCTCCTCGTGCAGCAGGGCCGGACCGCGGGCGAGCACCGACGACAGGTCGCCGACCGCCGCGGCCAGGGCGAGCGACATCCCAGCGACGTGGAGAGGGAGTGTGCCGGTTGCCTCGGCTGCGGCCAGCGCCTGGCGCGCCTCGTCCGGTCGGGCCATCGTGAACAGCAGGTTGCCGGTGCGGTGCAGCTGGACCAGCGCGTGCGTCCCCGGGTCCGGTGCGCTCGCCGCGAGCTCGGTGAGGATCACCTCGGCCTCCTCGCCGCGGCTTAGCCAGGACAACGCCGCGGCGTGCACCAGCCGGGCGGCGGGGTCACCGGGCGCGGCCGCCGCGCGGGACAGCCGCTCGGCCAGCGGCAGGTCGTACATCCGCGTCGCGGCCTCAGCGGCCCGCAGGAACAGAGCAGGTTCCGGGGGCAGGTCGGAGTCGAGGGTCAGCACGGCCCGGGGGATCGGGTCCGGCGCCTCGTCCAGGGTCAGTGCGACCTGGCCGCGGAGGCGGCGCGCGCGCAGCGTGCCCATCGCAGCGCGGCGGACCTCGCCGTACAGCGGGTGCGCCAGCCGGGCGACCAGCCCATCGATGCGCACCAGGCCACGGTCCTCGGCCTGCTCGAGGTCCGCTGACGAGGTCAGCGCGGACAGCGTCTGCACGGCCAGCGGTTCGGCCAGTGCGACCAGGTCGACGACGTCCTGCACCCCCGCAGCGAGGCCGCCCATCTCGCTCTCCAGGAGACCGGCCAGCTCCGGGGAGATCGCCGGCTCGCTGGTCCACCGCCAGATTCCGGACGCCGGGGTGAACCGGCCCGCGGACACCTCCCCGGCCAGCAGGTGCCTCAGGAACAGCGGGCTGCCTTCGGTCAAGGCCCACAACCGGTGCGCGGAGGCCGACTCGACCGGACCGCCGAGCACCCGAGCGACCAGGCCGGTGGTCTCGGCGACGTCCAGCGGGGCGAGGCCCAGGCGCGGAAGGTGGTCGTCCTTCCACAAGGACGTCACCGTGTCCGGCGCCGGCTCCCCGGTCCGGAGAGTGACCAGGACCGGTGCCAGCCGCCGTACCACCACGCGCTGCAGCACGATCGCGGAGTGCTCGTCGAGCAGGTGCGCGTCATCCACGGCCAGGACCAGCGGCTGCTGCCGGGCGAGCTGATCCAGCGCCCGGCCGATGGTCTCCGCGGCGTCGCCGGGCGGGATGTCGAGCAGGCCGGCGAACGCGCCGAGGGGGAAGGGACGGGCGGCCGTGCTGCCGTGCGCCCAGACGACGGTCGCTCTGCGGGCCCCGTGGACGGCGAGCGCTTCACGGGCGAGCCGGGTCTTGCCCACACCGGCCGGCCCCGCCACTACGATCCCCGCCGCACCGGGCCGGATGGCCGCCACGACGTTGCGCAGCTCCTCGTCCCGGCCGGTGAGCGGCCACGACCGCTCCATCTCGTCAGGGTAGCCAGCCTGGTTCGAGTAGCGCACTACTCGCAGCCTTGACCGCGCCGCAGCACCGGAATGCCGATGACCACCGCGGCGTTAGGCTCGGAAAGACGGCTATCGAGAGGAACACCGTGGCTACGACCGAGCTGACCGCCGACACCTTCGAAGAGGCGGTCGCAGACAACGACATCGTCCTCGTCGACTTCTGGGCCTCCTGGTGCGGTCCGTGCCGGCAGTTCGCGCCGACCTACGACAAGGCGGCCCAGGCCAACCCCGACATCGTGTTCGGCAAGGTCGACACCGAGGCCGAGCAGGCGCTGGCCAGGGCCGCCAACATCACCTCGATCCCCACGCTGATGGCGTTCCGTGACGGCATCCTGGTCTTCGCGCAGCCGGGTGCGCTTCCCCCGCCGGCGCTGGACCAGGTGATCACCGCGGTCCGGGGCCTCGACATGGACGAGGTCCGAAGCCAGGTCGAGGCGCAGGCGGGCCAGCAGGACGGGAACGGCACCGCTTCCTGACCGGACGCTCTACGCTCGGACCATGGACGCGCGCTCCTGGGACGAGCGGTACGCCGCGAGCGAGCTGGTCTGGTCTGCCGAGCCGAACCAGTTCGTCGCGAGCGAGCTCGTCGATCTGAGGCCTGGCCGGGCCGTCGACGTCGCCTGCGGCGAGGGTCGCAACGCGCTGTGGCTGGCCGACCGCGGCTGGGACGTCACCGCGGTCGACTTCTCCCTGACCGGCCTCGACAAGGGCCGCGCGCTGCAGACGCGCCACGAGCGCGGCCGCGACCTGCACATCGACTGGGTCCACGCCGACGTGCTCGAGCACGACTTCGGCACGGAGCAGTTCGACCTCGCGGTGATCGCCTACCTCCAGGTGGCCGAGGACGAGCGCCACACCGTCGTACGACGGAGCTTCGACTCGCTCACGCCGGGCGGCACGTTCTTCGTGATCGCCCACGACAGCACCAACCTCACCGAGGGCACCGGTGGGCCGCAGGATCCGTCGGTGCTCTACACCGCCGAGGACGTGCTCGCCGACCTCGACGGGGAACGGTTCGAGGTCGAGCGGGCCGAACGCGTCCCCCGCACGGTCGACACCGGCGAGGTCGCCTGGGACGCGTTGGTCCGGCTGGTCCGGACGACGTGACTCCCGCGCAGCTGAAGGCCTTCGCCTGCGTGGTCCGGCTGGGGTCGGTGAAGGCCGCCGCCGACGAGCTCGCGGTCAGCGAGGCAGCGGTCTCCACCCATGTCGCGCACCTGCGCAACGAGCTCGACGACCAGCTGTTCGTCCGCACCGCCTCCGGCCTGGCGTTCACCCCCGGCGGCCTGCGCCTGGCGAGTCGGGCCGTGGAGATCCTCGGCCTCCAGGACCGCACCGTGCGCGAGGTGAGCCAGGCCGGCAACGGCCGCCGGCTGCTGCGGATGGCCGCATCCAGCCTCTTCGCCGAGCACGCCGCACCCGGGCTGATCGACCTGTTCGCCGGGCGCGCCAAGGACCTCGACGTCGAGCTCAGCGTGCATCCCGGTGAGCAGTTCCCGGCGCTGCTGGCGGCGCGCACCGTGGACATCGCGATGGGCCCGGCACCGAGCCACCTCCCGGACACCCTGGTCGTCAAGCCGTTCCTCAACTACGAGGTCCTCGCGGTAGCCGACCCGGAGCATCCCCTGGCGGGCCGGGCGGTGAGTCACGCGGAGGCACGCGGCCAGACCTGGCTGCTCGGACCGTCTGCCGCCGACGAGGCCGGTGCCGTCTCGGGCATCGTCCGCCAGCTGGGGCTCCCCGCGCGGAGCCAGCGGATCTTCCAGAGCGACGCCGCCGCGCTCGAGGAGACCAAGCGCAGGAACGGGATCGCCCTCGCCGTCCGCTTCGCCGTCGCCCGTGACCTCGCCGCGGGACGGCTGGTTGCCGTGGAGGGTCCCGGCATGCGCGCCCACGACCGGTGGGCCGCCTTCACACTTCCGGTGCACAGCCAGCTTCCCGCAACCGCGGAGCTCCTGCGCTTCATCACCACGCCGCGCGCGACGCAGGCGATGGTGCGCGGCGCCGGCGTGGACGTCGGCCGGTTCCGGCCATCGGTGCACGTCACCCTGTGGAGCTAGCGCCTCCCGACGATCGCGTCGAGCGCCTCGGGCATCGCGTGGATCGTGTTCGCCGGCAGGAAGTCGTCACAGAACGGGAGCGCCGCCGCCATCGGACCCACCAGCGGCGCGAACCCCGGTGCGGCCGCACGCGGGTTGAGCCAGATGACCCGGTGCGCCCGGCGCTGCGCCCTGGCCATGGCCGCCGCGAGAGCTGCCGGTTCGTCGCTGTCCCACCCGTCCGAGGCGATCACCAGCACCCCGCCGCGCAGCACCGACCCGTACCGCGACGCCAGCAGCGCCCGCAGGCTGCCCGCCAGGTGCGTGCCGCCGTAGCGATCCACCACCTGCTCGGTCGCCTGTGCGATCGCCGTCTGCGCGGACTTGTGCCGCAGGGCCGGCGTCACCCGGGTCAGCGACGTCGAGAATGCGAACGTCTCCGCCCGGCCGGACCGCGCCAACGCCCGCATCAGGTGCAGGTAGGCGGTCGAGTAGGACTGCATCGACTGGCTCACGTCCGCGAGCATGGTCACGGTCCGGGGCCGCAGCACCGGGCGGTACCTGCTGAGCCGCACGGGTTCCCAGCCGGTACGCCGGGAGCGGGCGATCGTCTCGCGCAACGCGACCCTACCTCCGGCCGGATGCACCCGACGACGGCGGCTGCGCCGGGTCGGCCACCGCTGCATCGCCCGCTCCAGCCACCTGCCGAGCAGGGCGAGCTGGGCCTCGTCGAGGTCCTCGAACGGTATGTCCGCGAGCTGCTCCACGGCGCTCGGCATCAGCTCCGGGAGGACGCGCCCCCCGTGCTCACCAGCTTCGGGGTCCGTGACCCGCGGCAGGGTGTGCCACGGCAGCCCGCCTCCGTGCTGCTCGGTGGACGGGTCCGCGTCCACCGGTACCAGCGCATCCCGCTCGCTCTGTTGCTCGTCCCGCCGCACCCGTCGGGCATGCGGGTCGACCGGCAGCACCGCGTCGGAGAACACCGCGTGGAAGACGGCGTCGAAGGTGGCCAGGTGGCCGGGGTGGCTGACCAGGGTCAGCCGGGCCGGCCAGTAGAGGGCAGCCACGTCGTTCGGCGGTGCCGACTCGAGCGCCCGCGCCAGCGCCGCGAAGGAGGTGAGCGTGACCGGCACCCCGGCGTCACGCAGCCGCTGCCCGAGGCCGACGACGAACGCGGCCCGGTCCACCCCGGTCAGGATCACGGTAGGGCCCTCACCCGAGGGCATAGCTGCTCAGCGCCTCCGTGACGACGTCGCGGTCGTCGGGTGTCTTGGCGATCGCTCCCACGGTGGTCACCACGTCCTCCCGGACCAGGTCGGTGACCCCGAGCACCGACAGCGCCGCCACCCAGTTGATCGCCTCGGCGATGCCAGGCGTCTTGTCCAGGTCGAGGGTGCGGACGTGGCCGACGAACCGTGAGACCGAGTCGACCAGGTCGGTGCTCGCGGCCGGGACGGACCGGCGCAGGATCGCCACCGCACGCTCCGGTTCGGGGAACTCCAGCCAGTGGTAGAGGCAGCGCCGGCGCAGCGCATCGTGCAGGTCGCGGCTGCGGTTCGAGGTGAGCACGACGATCGGGGGCCGGGTCGCGACGAACGTGCCGAGCTCCGGGACGGTCACCGACCCCTCCCCCAGGAACTCCAGCAGCAGCGCCTCGAACTCGTCGTCGGCGCGGTCGATCTCGTCGACCAGCAGCACGGGCCGGTCCGGTCCGTCGTAGCGGACACAGTGCAGGATCGGACGCTCCAGCAGGAACTCCTCACTGAACAGGTCGGCCTCGCTCAGCCGCTCGTGCTGTGCCTCGGCGAGCCGGATCGCGAGGAGCTGCCGCTGGTAGTTCCAGTCGTACAGCGCCTCGCTCGCGGAGAGACCCTCGTAGCACTGCAGCCGGACCAGTGGTACGCCGAGCGCCCTCGCGAGCACCTTGCCGGCCTCGGTCTTGCCGACCCCCGGCTCGCCCTCGAGCAGCAGCGGTAGGCCGAGCTCGAGGGCCAGGAACAGCGCGGTCGACGTGCCCACGTCGGCCAGGTAGTCGTGCTCGTCGAAGAGGCGGCGCACCTCCTCCGCACTGCCCGGCGTGGCGGTCACGGCGCACTCACGACTGGGCGTGCGCTTTCATGAACCGTTTGCGGCAGCCCGGGTTGCAGAACCAGTGGTCGGTCCCGTCGACGCGCACGTGCGGGGTGTCGGCGGCGATCGTCACCGTCATCCCGCAGATCGGGTCGACCGCCTGGGTGGGTCGCACCGTCGGCTGTGGAGGACGTGCCGGATGTAGTCCGTCGATGCGGACGCTGCGCACGATCGCGGCCATCACCGACAGCGCGATCTCGGCGGGTGTGCGGGCCCCGATGTCGAGACCGACATGGACGTGCACCCGGTCCCGCTCCTCAGCGGTGAGGGGGAGCTCGGAGAGGACCGCCTCGCCACGCCGGTGGCTGCACACCAGGCCGATGAACCCGACCCCGGCGTCGAGTGCCGCCCGGATCACACTCGACTCGTCACCCCCGTGGCTCGACACGACCACGGCTGTGGCGCCGTCCGGAGAGCGGCCGTCGCCCGCGCGCGCGACCTCGAAGCCCAGCCGCTGCGCGAAGTCCGCGACGGCGTCGGCGGTCGGTGAGGCACCGGCCAGGTGCAGGACCGGTGGCGGCAGCAGCGGCTCCAGGTAGATCTCGAGAGCACCGCCGGACAGGCACGGGTTGACGACGATGCTCGCGCCCGGTGACTCGGGGAACGACGCGTCACCGTCGGGCAGCACCCGCAGCAGCACACTGGTGCCGGTCTGCAGCACGTCGAGGGCGACCGTGCGCACCGAGCCGGTGGCGCAGTGGCCGCCGACGAACCCCTCGATGGAGCCGTCGGCGAGAACGATCGCCTGGTCGCCGGCGCGGGCGGAGCTGGGGTCCTGGGCCCGCACCACGGTCGCCCGCACGAACGGGACCCCGGAGCCGGTCAGCTCGGCGATCCGTTCCGTCAGCTGGGTGATCACGCCCGTCTCCTCTCAGATCGGCGGCAGGGGGTGGCCCTGCATGGCGTCCCAGACCCGGGACGGCGTCAGGGGCATGTCGGCGTGCCGGATCCCGAACGGCTTCAGCGCGTCGACGACCGCGTTGACGATGGCCGGCGGGGACCCGACCGTCGCGGACTCACCGACGCCCTTGGCCCCGATCGGGTGGTGCGGCGACGGGGTGACGGTGAAGCCGGTCTCCCAGTCCGGGACCTCCAGCGCGGTCGGGATCAGGTAGTCCATCAGCGAGCCGCTGAGGCAGTTGCCGTCCTCGTCGAAGGAGATCATCTCCATCAACGCCATACCGACGCCGTCGGTGAGGCCACCGTGGATCTGGCCCTCGATGATCATCGGGTTGATCCGGGTGCCGCAGTCGTCGACCGCGATGAACCGGCGCACCTTCACCTGGGCCGTCCCCGGGTCCACGTCGACGACGCAGATGTAGGCACCGAACGGGTAGGTCAGGTTCGACGGGTTGTAGCAGATCTGTGCCTCGAGCCCGCCCTCGATGCCGTCCGGCAGGTCACCTGCGCCGTGCGCACGCATCGCGATCTGCTGGATGGTGACCGAGCGGCCCGGGTCGCCCTTCACCTGGAAGGCGCCCTTCTGCCACTCCAGGTCCGCGACCGACACCTCGAGCATGCCGGAGGCGATGATCCGGGCCTTGTCCCGTACCTTGCGCGCGACCAGGGCGGCCGCGGCACCGGAGACCGGGGTCGACCGGCTGCCGTAGGTGCCCAGCCCGAACGGGGTGTTGTCGGTGTCCCCGTGCACCACGTCGATGTCCTCGGGCGGGATCCCGATCTCCTCGGCCACGATCTGGGCGAACGTGGTCTCGTGCCCCTGGCCCTGGCTCTGCACCGAGAGCCGGACCACCGCCTTGCCGGTGGGGTGCACCCGCAGCTCGCAGCCGTCGGCCATCCCGAGCCCGAGGATGTCCATGTCCTTGCGGGGGCCGGCGCCGACCGCCTCGGTGAAGAACGCCACGCCGATGCCCATCAGCTCACCGCGCGCACGGCGCTCGGCCTGCTCGCGGCGCAGCTCCTCGTAGCCGGCGAGCTCCAACGCCTTGTTCATGGCGGTCGCGTACTCCCCGGAGTCGTAGACCCAGCCGGTCTTGGTGGTGTAGGGGAACTGCTCGGGTCGGATGAAGTTCTTCATCCGCAGCTCGACCGGATCCATGTCCAGGTCGTAGGCGAGACAGTCCACCAGCCGCTCGACGAGGTAGACCGCCTCGGTGATCCGGAACGAGCAGGCGTAGGCGACTCCGCCCGGCGCCTTGTTCGTGTAGACGGCGGTCATCTTGGCGTGGGCCGCCTCGAGGTCGTAGCTGCCGGTGAAGACGCCGAAGAAGCCGGCCGGGTACTTCACCGGTGCGGCGGTGCCGTTGAAGGCGCCGTGGTCGGCCAGCACGTTGGTTCGGACCGCCAGGATCTTCCCGTCGCGGGTGGCCGCGATCTCGCCGCGCATCACGTAGTCGCGGGCGAAGCCGGTGCTGATCAGGTTCTCGGTGCGGTCCTCCATCCACTTGACCGGCTTGTTGGTCACGATCGAGCCGACGATCGCGCACACGTAGCCGGGGTAGATCGGCACCTTGTTGCCGAAGCCGCCGCCGATGTCGGGTGAGATCACGCGGATCTTGTGCTCCGGCAGGCCGGCGACGATCGCGTACAGCGTCCGGTGGGCATGGGGTGCCTGGCTGGTGGAGTAGAGCGTGAGCCGCCCCTCCACCCGGTCGAAGTCGGCGACCGCGCCGCAGGTCTCCATCGGTGCCGGGTGCACCCGGGGGTAGACGATGTCCTCGGTCACCACGACGTCCGCGCGTTCGAACACGGCGGCGGTGGCGGCCTCGTCGCCGGCCTCCCAGTCGAAGCAGTGGTTGTCGATCTTGCCCTCCAGGTCGTCCCGGATCACCGGCGCGTCCGCGGCGAGGGCCTTCCGGACGTCGATCACAGGAGGAAGCACGTCGTACTCGACGTCGATCAGCTCGAGCGCGTCCCGGGCGGCGTACCGGTCCTCGGCCACCACGAAGGCGACCTCCTGGCCCTGGAAGCGCACCTTGTCAGTGGCGAGCACCGCCTGGACGTCGTTGGACAGCGTCGGCATCCAGGCCAGCCCGAGCTCGGCCAGCGCCGCACCGGTGACGACGGCCTTCACCTTCGGGTGGGCCTCGGCGGCACTGGTGTCGATGCTGACGATCCGGGCATGGGCGACCGGCGACCGCAGGATCGCCAGGTGCAGCATGCCGGTCAGCTGTACGTCGTCGCAGTACCTGCCGAGCCCCCGCACGAACCGGGGATCCTCCTTGCGCAGCATCCGCCCGTGGCCGAGCGGCTTCTGGTCGTTGTCGACGTGGTCGACCTTCTTGCGCTCCTCGGCGATGGTCATGACGCACTCCCGGCCGGTTCGATGGTGGGTTCCTCCGGTTCGGCGGTGGTCCCGTGGGCCGCGGCCCACTGGACCGACCGGACGATGTTGCTGTAGCCGGTGCACCGGCAGATCTGGCCGGACAGCGCCTCGCGGATCGTCTCCTCGCTCGGGTCCGGGTCCCGGTCGAGCAGGGCACGGGCGGTCATCATCATGCCGGGGGTGCAGAAGCCGCACTGGAGCCCGTGGCACTGCATGAAGCCCTCCTGGACGGGGTCGAGCCGGCCGTCCTGCTCCAGACCCTCCACGGTGCGGACCTCGTGTCCGCCCGCCATGGCGGCGAGCACCGTGCAGGTCTTGACCGGCTCGTTGTCCAGCCAGGCGACACAGGTGCCGCAGTTGCTGGTGTCGCAGCCCCAGTGCGTCCCGGTCAGTCCGAGCTCGTCGCGCAGGAAGTGCACCAGCAGCATCCGTGCCTCGATGTCCCGGGTGACCGGCTCGCCGTTGACGGTCATGGATACCTGCATGTCACTCATCCCTCCCGATGTCGCCCCGCACGCCTGCCTGCACCCGGTCGACGGCGCGGCGCAGCGTGCGCTGGGTCAGCTCGTTCGCCAGATGGCGCTTGTAGTCAGCGGTGCCCCGGTTGTCGGTCGTCGGGGTGCAGCTGGCGGCGGCGATGGCCCCGGCCCGGGCGTAGAGCGCGTCGGTCGGCTCCTGGCCGCGCAGCGCCTCGGAGATCTCCGGGATGCCGGTGGTGTTCGGGCCTACCGCGGCGAGGCCGACGCGTGCGTCGGTGATAACCGGGCCGTCCATCCACACAGCGGCCCCTGCGGATGTGACGGCCCAGTCACCGGCCCGGCGCTCGACCTTGGCGTAGGCGCTCGACCCGTTCGGACGCACCGCGATCCGGATCTCGGTGAGCATCTCGCCCTGCTCGACAGCGGTCTCGTAGGGGCCTCGGTAGAAGTCCTCCATGCTGACCACGCGTTCGCCGGTGGACCCGCGGACCACGCAGTGCGCGTTGAGGGTGGTGCACACCGCCGAGAGGTCCTCGGACGGGTCCGCCTGGCACAGGGAGCCGCCGATGGTGCCGCGGTTGCGGACGACCGGGTCGGCGATCACCCGTTCGGCGTCGGCGAAGATCGGGAACAGCGCGGCGAGCTCGGGAGACTCGAGCAGCTCCCGGTGCCGGGTCATCGCCCCGATCCGGACCTCGTCGGTGCCCATCCGCACGTAGCCGAGCTCGGCATGGAGGTCGTTGATGTCGATGAGGTACTCGAGGTCGGTCAGCCTGAGCTTCATCATCGGCAGCAGGCTGTGGCCGCCCGCGACGAGGCGGGCCTCGCCTCCCAGCCGCTCCAGCAGCCCGATCGCGTGGTCGACGCTGGTCGCTCGTTCGTACTCGAAGGGCGCGGGAACCTGCATGGTCGCCTCCGGAAGGTGATGGTGGCATCACTCTCGACCGGTCCCGCCCGACGGTCAACGGCCGGATAAGCGAACGGTTGATTAGGGCATCTTGCCGCTTAGCGCGCTATCCGGGCTATGCCGACGGCGTTCCTCCGGTCGGCGGTGTCCTGCCCGCGTCGGACCCGTCCTTCTCCTCGAAGTTCACCTTCCGCAGCTGCTTGCGCATGCTGAACCACAAGAACACGACCGCGGCGACCAGCAGCAGGAAGAGGCCGAACGCGATCCAGCCCGCCTTCACGTCCTCGGGCTCGGGTGTCTGTTGGGCGAGCGGGACCAGCACGGTCCAGAGGGTGTTCATGACTGCATTGTCTCAAGCGCCTCACGGACCCCGGCGAACAGATCGTCCTCGGGCGTCTCCACGTCGACCAGGCTCCGGGCGAGCTCGTAGTCCTCGGTCGGCCAGGCCTGCTGGTGCACGTCCAGCGGGCACGCGAACCAGGCCCCATCGGGGTCGATCTGCGTGGCGTGCGCGAGCAGCGCCTGGTCGCGCACCGGGAAGTACTCCGCACACGGCACCCGGGTGGTGATCCGGGCTGCGTGGTCCGGATCCGGTTCCCACTTCTCGAGGCGCTCGGCGTAGGGCGACTCGAGGCCGCGGGCGACCATCTCGTCGTGCAGCGCCTGGGTCCGCTCGCGGTGGAACGAGTGGTGGTAGTAGAGCTTCAGCGGCTGCCACGGCTCACCGGAGGCCGGGTAGCGCGACGGGTCACCGGCCGCCTCGAAGGCCGCGACGCTGACCAGGTGACACATGATGTGGTCCGGGTGCGGGTAGCCGCCGTTCTCGTCGTACGTCGTCATCACGTGCGGCCGGAAGTCCCGGATCAGCCGGACCAGCGGCTCGGCGGCCTCCTCGACCGGCACCGTCGCGAAACATCCCTCGGGCAACGGCGGTTTCGGGTCGCCCTCCGGCCAGCCGGAGTCCACGAACCCCAGCCAGTCCTGGCGTACGCCGAGGATCTCGCGGGCCCGGTCCATCTCCTGACGGCGCACCGCGGAGATGTTCGCGAGCACGTCCGGCCGGTCCATCTTCGGGTTCAGGATGGAACCGCGTTCCCCGCCGGTGCAGGTGACCACGTGCACGTCGACGCCCTCGGCGACGTACTTGGCAGTGCTCGCGGCGCCCTTGCTCGACTCGTCGTCGGGGTGGGCATGGACGTGCATCAGTCGGAGCATGGCGCCAATCCTAGGATGGAGCAGTGAGCACCCCGACCACTGTCGATCTGGCACAGCGTTACGGCACCGCCCCCACCCACAGGCGGCGGCTGGTGACGGCCGGCGTGGTGCTGCTCGCCCTGGTCGCCGTGGCCTGGCTGGCCTGGGTGATCGCGTTCCACGGCCGGCCGCTGGTCCGCTCCGACCTGGTGTCCTTCGACGTGCGCGGCGAGCACGCCGCCGCGGCCACGTTCACCGTCGTGCGCCGCAGCGAGGACGTCGAGGCCTCCTGCCTGCTGCGGGCCACCGCCGCCGACCACTCGATCGTCGGTGAGCTGAACTTCACCGTGGACCCGGGCAGCCCGGAGACGGCCACGCTGACCCGCGAGGTCCGCACCGAACGGGCGGCCACGAGCGTCGCGCTGCTCGGCTGCGTCGCCGAGGGGCAGAGCCAGCGCCGCTGACCGCGACCGGGGACACGTCTCGGTTCCGGCAAGGATTCGGTCAACCCGCGGCCCGCTTGGTAAACTCGTCTACTTGCCTGAAAGGACCCCGGACGAGCTGTACCCGGGGTCTTCCCAACAAGCATCAGGAGCACGACAAAGTGACGCAGTCCAGCGAGCAGAACGTGATCTGGCTGACTCAGGAGGCTTTCGACAAGCTTCAGGAGGAGCTGGAGAACCTGCGTGGCCCCGTTCGCACCGAGGTCATCGCCCGCATCAGCGCCGCCCGCGACGAGGGTGACCTCAAGGAGAACGGCGGCTACCACGCGGCCCGTGAGGAACAGGGCAAGGTCGAGGCACGCATCCGCCAGCTCGAGGACATGCTCCGCCGCGCCGAGGTCGGCGAGACGCCGCCCGACGACGGTGTCGTGGAGCCCGGGATGAAGGTGACCACCCGCTTCGTGGGTGAGACCGAGACCGAGACGTTCCTGCTCGGGGCGCGCGAGATGGCCGAGACCACCGAGGACCTGCAGGTGTTCTCGCCGCAGTCCCCGCTCGGCACCGCGATCATCGGCTCCAAGCGCGGCGAGACGGTGACCTACCAGGCGCCGAACGGCAAGGAGCTCAAGGTGGAGATCGTCGAGGCGGTCCCCTACACCGGCTGAGCGCTCGCAGTCACGGACGTCCGGGGTCGCCAGGTGCGGCCCCGGACGTCGACGTTTCCGGTCCTACTCGGACACGTGGTAGCCGCACTCCCGCAGCCGGGCCAGCACCCGGTCCGCGTGCGGGGTGCCACGGGTCTCCACCTGCACGGCGACCTCGACCTCGTCGAGGTGCAGGTGCGCCGAGGTGCGCTCATGGACCACGTCCAGGACGTTCGCCTCGACGCCGGCCAGCTCGTTGAGCAGCGTGGCCAGCCCGCCGGGCAGGTCGGGGATCCGCACCCGGAAGAACAGGTAGCGTCCGGCGGCGGCCATCCCGTGCCGGAGCACCCGCATCAGCAGCAGCGGGTCGACGTTGCCGCCGGAGAGCACCGCCACCGCCGGGGTCTCGAACCGGTCCGGGTCGTCGAGCAATGCTGCGACCGCGGCCGCGCCGGCGGGCTCGACGAGCAGCTTGGCCCGTTCGAGCGTCATCAGCAGGGCCCGCGACAGGGACTCCTCGCTGACGGTGACCACCTCGTCGACGTACTTCTGCACCGCCTCGAACGGCACCTGTCCCGGGCAGCCGACCGCGATGCCGTCGGCCATCGTCGACATCTGGCCCCACGCCACCGGACGCCCCTGGGCCAGTGAGTCCACGTAGGCCGCGGCGCCCTCGGCCTGGACGCCGATCACCCGGACGTCCGGGCGTTTGGACTTGATCGCGGTGGCGATGCCCGCGATGAAGCCGCCGCCGCCGGTGGAGACCAGCACTGTCTTCACGTCGGGCGCCTGGTCCAGGATCTCCAGACCGCAGGTGCCCTGGCCGGTGACGATGTCGATGTGGTCGAACGGGTGGATCAGCACCGCGCCGGTCTCGGCCGCGAACTCCTTGGCCGCGACCAGCGCATCGTCCACGCTGTGGCCGTGGAACCGGACGTCGGCGCCGTAGCCGCGGGTCGCTCGCTCCTTCGGGATCGGCGCACCCTCGGGCATGAACACGGTGGCCTTGATCCCGAGCAGCTGCGCGGCGAGGGCGACGCCCTGGGCGTGGTTGCCGGCGCTGGCCGCGACCACCCCGCCGGCCCGCTCCTGCTCCGAGAGGCGTGACATCCGCAGGTAGGCGCCCCGGATCTTGAACGAGCCGGTGCGCTGGAGGTTCTCGCACTTGAGGTGGACCGGCCCGCCGGCGGCCGAGGAGAGCCACCGCGACTCCTCCATCGGCGTCTCGATCGCCACCCCGCGGAGGAACTCGCGGGCCTCCGCGATGTCGGACAGGGACGGGATGGAAGTCATAGCCGTCAGCCTAGGGCCGTGACCGCCGCCACTCGCAAATAACTTGCGTGGTACACGCACCATGACTCATGCTTGACCCATGCAACTTTCGCCGTCCATCCCCGCCGTGCCGGCGAGCGCAGAGGAGGCGGTGATGGTCACGATGATGAGCCTCGGCCGCCGCCTGCGGAACCGGTTCCCCGACGACCGGGTGGACTTCTCCGCGCTGCCGATCCTCAAGGCGCTGTGGCACGGCGGCCCGATGCGGCTCTCAGCACTCGCCGCCGCCCTCGACCTGGACGCCTCCACGGTCAGCCGGCACGTCCGGCACCTCGAGGAGCGCGGCATGCTCGAGCGCACCGGCGACCCGGACGACGGCCGCGCCAGTCGGGTCACCCTCACCGAGCAGGGCACCGCCTGCATGGACCAGGCCATCGAGTCCCGCCGCGCGATGATCCGTGAGCTCCTCGACGGCTGGCCGGCGAAGGACCGCGAACGGCTCCGCACGCTGCTCACCCGCCTCTACACCGACCTCAGCACCTCGACGAACCAGCAGGAGAACGCGTGACCCCCGACACCCACGGCTACCTCAGCCACAAGCAGATCCTGGTGGTGATGGGCGGCCTGATGGTCGGCATGTTCCTGTCGGCGCTCGACCAGAGCATCGTCGGAACCGCCCTGCCGCGGATCACCAGCGACCTCGGCGGCCTGGACAAGCTCTCCTGGGTGGTCACCGCGTACCTGCTCACCGCTACTGCCTCGACCCCGCTGTGGGGCAAGATCTCCGACCTCTACGGCCGCCGGCTGCTGTTCCAGATCGCGATCCTGACCTTCCTGGCCGGTTCCCTGCTCGCCGGGTTCTCCGCGAACATCGAGCAGCTGATCGCGTTCCGGGCGATCCAGGGCCTCGGCGGCGGTGGCCTGATGGCGTTGGCGATGGCCACCATCGGCGACGTCGTCCCGCCGCGTGAGCGCGGCCGCTACCAGGGCTACTTCGCCGCGGTGTTCGGTACGTCGTCCGTGCTCGGCCCGGTTCTCGGCGGCTGGTTCGCCGACGGTCCGGGCTGGGAGTGGATCTTCTTCATCAACATCCCCATCGGCGTCGTCGCGCTCGTCGTCACCTCGGCCGCCCTGAAGATGCCGCACGTCCGCCGCGACCACACCATCGACTACCTCGGTGCGGCGGTGGTCGTCGCGTCGGTGACCTCGGTCCTGCTCTACACCGCCTGGGCCGGCCCGGAGCTCGGCTGGACCTCGGACACCGCGTTGGTGCTGCTCGTCGCCGGACTGCTGCTCGCCGTGCTCTTCGTCTTCGTCGAGCTGCGCGCCAGCGAGCCGATCATCCCGATGCGGCTGTTCTCCAACTCGATCTTCTCGATCGCGAACCTGTTCGGGTTCCTGATCGGGGTCGCTATGTTCGGGGCGATGATCTTCATCCCGGTCTACCTGCAGGTCGTCGACGGGATGAGCCCGACCGCCTCCGGCCTGGCGATGGTGCCGATGGTGGTCGGCATCTTCACCACCTCGATCCTCGCCGGCAACCTGATGACCCGCAACGGCCGCTACAAGATCTACCCGGTCCTCGGCGCGGGGATCGTGGTCGTCGCCCTGGTCATGCTCTCCACCCTCGACGCCGCGACGCCGTACTGGTTCGCGGGCCTGGCGATGTACGTCATGGGCGCCGGCCTCGGCTTCACCATGCAGGTGCTGATCACCGTCGTCCAGAACTCGGTGGACCGCAGCGACATGGGTGTGGCGACCAGCTCGGTGGCGTTCTTCCGGCAGATGGGCGGGTCGTTCGGCACCGCCTTGTTCGGTGCGATCCTGTCCAGCCGGCTCGCCGTGCACCTGACCGAGGCAACCCGCGACCTGCCGCCGCGGGCGACCGCGGGCACCGGCAACGTCGACCAGCTGGCCAACGACGTGCAGGCGATCCACGCCCTTCCCGAGCCGTTGCAGAGCATGGTCACCGGCGCGTTCAGCCACGCGCTGTCGGACATGTTCCTGACCGCCGTGCCCCTGGTCGTGGTCGCGTTCGTGGTGGCGCTGTTCCTCAAGGAGGTGCCGCTCGCCACCCGTCAGCCGGCCGCGCCGTCGCCCGAGCCGACCGCGCCTTCGTCGGAGTCCACCTCGCCGGTGAGCGGGTCCTCGCCGACCGCGGTGTAGTTCGCCAGGTGCTGGGCGACCGCATTCAGCGCGGCGACCAGCGGCACCGCGATCAGGGCCCCGGCGATCCCGGCGACCAGTACGCCGCAGGCGATCGCGACGATCACGCCAAGCGGGTGCAGGGAGACGAACCGGCCGAGCAGGAACGGCTGCAGGACGTGCGCCTCGATCTGCTGCACCAGGATCACCCCGGCCAGCATCAGCAGTGCCACGATCGGGCCGTGCGCCACCAGCGCGACCAGCACCGCCACCGACCCGGACAGGGTGGCGCCGATCAACGGGATGAACGAGCCGAGGAAGACCAGCACCCCGATCGCGGTGGCGAGCGGCACCTTGAGGATCAGGGCGACCAGCATGATGCCAATCGCGTCGACGAACGCGACAAGCACGGTGGCGCGCACGAACTGGGTCAGCGACTTCCACGCGATCCGACCGGAGGTGTCGGTGCGCACCCGGGCGGCACGGGGGAAGAGCCGGACCACCCAGGCCCAGATCCGGTCCCCGTCGGCGAGGAAGAAGTAGGCCGCGAACAGCACGATGAAGAACCCGGCGACCACGTGACCGATCGCGGTGCCGACCTCGGTGACCCGGGTGACCACCTGCTCGTTCGAGGTGGCGACCAGCTCCTGGGCCTCGCGGATGTAGTCGTTGATCTGTGAGTCGCTGGCCTGCAGCGGCCCCTCCCGGAGCCAGTCCCGGATCTCCTCCAGGCCGTTGACCACCTGGTCGGCGAGGTCGCTGAAACCCTGGGCGACCTGGGTGCCGACGAAGGTCAGCAGCAGGGACACGATCGCCAGCCCGCCGATCACGACCAGCACCGAACCGAGCTTGCGGTTCAGCCCGATCCGTTCGCCGAGATCCACGAGCGGTGCGGCGAGCGCGGTGATCAGCAGCGCGATCGCCAGCGGCAGGGCGACCACGGAGAACCGGGCGAGCACCCACACCACGGCGTAGCCGGCGGCGACGATGACCAGGAACCGCCAGGACCACGCCGCGGCGAGGTCGACCGCCCACGGCACCTGCGCCCGACTGAAGTTCGACGGGCCCGCCTGGATGGTCGGCGCCTCCACCTCGTGCTTGCGGTCCGCGCGCATCTGCGCCCACTGCGTGGCGAAGCGCTCCGCGAACCGGTCATCGAGCTTGCGGCGCTGCCGGTCGCGCACGCGTGACATGCCGCCGGAGAGCCGGTTCCCTATCCCCATGACGGAAAGGCTAAGCCGGGACCGGCCGCCGGCCGCGGCGACCCTCAGAGAAGTTCGGCGATCATCGCGGCGGCCCGCTCGGCACCGTCGGTCTCCACGGGCCGGAAGGCGGTCTCCATCGAGGCTTCCTTGACGATCATCTCGGCCAGGTAGTCGGGGTCGGCCGCCTCGGCGTAGGTCAGGTGCCGCCCCGCGTCGTACCGGTCGAGCCGGTGCCGGACATGGAAGTTCTGCTCGAAGTGGTGCTCCAGCGGGACGTAGAGGAACGGAGTCCCGGCCGCGGTCAGCTCCATGCAGGTGGTGAGCCCGCCCTGGACCACCGCCACGTCGCAGGCCGCCAGGTGGTCGTGGAGCTGCGGGAGGTAGCCGACGACCCGGGCGCCACGCCGGTGCGGCAACGGACCGGGGTCGATCCGTGGCCCGGTGACCACCAGGAACCGGAGCTCGGGGCACAGCCGGCGCGCGAGCGGAACCGCGTCCATCACCCGGCGCAGGAGGGAGGTGCCGACGCCGGACCCGCCGACGGTGACGACGCAGACCTTGTGCTCGGGCCGGTAGCCCAGCGCCGCCCGGAGTGCCTGGTCCTGCTCCGGGCCACGTCGCTCGAACCCGGTGACGAAGCCGGAGAAGTCGAAGTTCTGCTCGGTCCACTCGCGGATGCCGGGCAGTCCGGGACCGAACCGGTCGGGCACCACGTCGGCGGTGTTGCCGACGAAGATCGACCGGTCACGCAGCGCTGGGAACCGGGCCCGCTGCTCGATCATCTCGGCGTTGTAGTCCGCGGTCAGCGCGGCCTCCCGCTCGCCCCCGTCGGGCATCGGCAACCAGCCCACGAAGTCGGTCATCCAGACGAAGCCGAACCGCTTGAGCTCCGGGTTCTCGTGCAGGAAGTAGTCCACGTCCCACGCCTCGTCCCCCACCACCAGGTCGTAGTGCGTCTCGTCGACCACCTCGTCGAAGACCAGGAAGTTGTTCACCAGCACCTCGTCCATCCGGCGCAGGGCCTGGAAGGCGTGCAGGTCATGCTCGCCGGCCTCGGTCTCGATGTGGGTGGACTCGCTGGCCAGCCAGGCCGAGGCGGGGTGCACGGTCTCCCCCGCCGACTCGAGCATCGTGGTCACCGGGTGCTGCGCGAGCCAGTCGACCTGGAGGTCCGGGTGCAGTCGGCGCAGCTCCTGGGCGATCGCGATGTCCCGGCGTGCGTGCCCGAGCCCGATCGGTGAGGACAGGTAGAGCAGTCGCCGTGGCCGGTCCAGGGCACGCACCCGGGTACGGCGTACGGCCCGCGGCGGCACGACCTGGTCCACGAAACCGCGGATCAACTTGTTGACCAGCACCGGCTGGCGAGCCTGCAGTCCGTGACCGCCGCCCTCGACCAGGGTCAGCGAGCCTCCGGTCAGCTCCGCCAGTCGTTCGCCCACCGCGTGGGTCCGGATGTGGTCGTCGGTGCCGTGCACGACCGTGACCGGGCAGCGGACCCGGCGGCACAGCGGTTCGAGCGGCTCGCACACGGCCCCGTCGCAGCCGATCCGACCGGCCGTGGCGTCGACCAGGACCTGCGGGGCGACGTCGGCGGACCACCGCAGGGTGTCCTCGACCTGTTTGGTGGAGTGCGGCTCGGAGAACATCTGCCCGAAGAAGAACTCCCGGAAGCCGGTGTAGTCGTTCTCGAGCCAGTAGTACTTGTTGTACTTCGCCCAGCCGTCGGTCTCCTCGAGCCGGGCGTCCCACGCGAACCGTTCCCGGGCCGGTTGGGAGATGTCGAACCCGCACGACGCCGAGAGCGCGAAGATGCCGTGCACCCGGTCCGGATGACCGGCGGCGACCTGGACCGCCCAGGGCACACCGCACGACAGCGCCACCAGGACCGCGCGGTTGGTCCCGGTGGCATCCATCACCTGCATGGTGTCGTTCGCGTGCTCGGTGTCGGTGTACGCGGCGGCTCCCTGCGGGCGCCCCGACCGGCCGGTCCCCCGACCGTCGAAGGTCACCACCCGGTAGTGGCGGGCGAGGTAGGCGACCTGCGCCTTCCAGAACCTCGAGTCGACGATCGTCCAGGTCGGCATCAGGAGCACGGTCGGGGAGCCGCTGCCGTAGACCGCGTAGGCCAGGTCGACGCCGTCCCGTTCGGTCGTCCCGACGAGGTCCGGCTGCCGGGCCCGCGCCTGCTCGCGCTCCATCCTCACCATCCTCCTCCGGTCACACCGCGCTGTCAGGTGGCTCTCAGGGCCGGATCTCCAGCACGTTGTTGAGCGGGGTCTGCGCGGCGATCCGGAAGCCGGTGAAGCCGCCGGTGACCACCACGTCCTTGATCCGGGCGGGACCGGCCTGGGTGCCGAGTGCCGTCCCGACGTCCTGGGCCAGCGACGACGGTGTGCACAGCAGCGTGGAGAACCCGTAGTAGACCCGGCCGACCGGGTTCAGGTTGTCCTCGATCCGGTCACCGGCGACCGGCTCCACGACCATCCAGGTGCCGTCGTCGGCGATCGCCTCGCGCACGTGCCTGGCCGCGCCCACCGGGTCGCCCATGTCGTGCAGGCAGTCGAACATGGTGACCAGGTCGAAGTCCTTCCCGGAGAAGGCGTCGGCCGGGACCACCTCGAAGTCGATCCGGTCCGCGACCCCGGCCTCCTCGGCGCGGGCCCTGGCGACCTCGATCGAGCTGCGGTGGTAGTCCGCGGCGAGGAACCGCGACTTCGGGAATGCTGCGGCCATCAGGATCGTGGAGGCGCCGTGGCCGCAGCCGATGTCGGCCACCCGCGCACCCGCCTCCAGCTTCGCGACCACTCCGTCGAGCGACGGCAGCCACGCGCTGACCAGGTTGGCGATGTAGCCGGGGCGGAAGAACCGCTCGCAGCCCACGTGCACGTCGGCGGTGTGCTCGTGCCAGCCGAGGCCGTCGCCGGTGCGGGCGGCCTCGATGATCGTGCCGGTGGACTGGATCGTGCCGTGCGCGGTCTGGAAGAGACCGGGCAGGAACGCCGGGCTGGTCTCGTCCGTGAGCGCGACCGCGTGCTCCGGGGGCAGGGTGTACCTGCCGGTGGCCGGGTCGTAGCCGACGAATGCTCCGGCGGCCTGGCCGTTGAGCCACTCACGCGTGTAGTGCTCGTCGGTGCCGGTGCGCTCCGCGAGCTCGGCGGCGGTGGTGGGTCCGTGCTCGGCGAGGCTCCGGTAGTAGCCGAGGCGGTCGCCCATCACCACCAGGGCGCAGTTCAGCGATGCTCCCACTTCTTCGATGGCACGGAACACGAACGCCATCAGCTTGTCGTGGTCGATCTCGACGACCGGTTGATCCAGCGTTGTCATCTCGGTTGCTCCTTCGGGAGTCGGTCGGTTCGGTGCTGCCACGCTGGCACCGGCGCGGGGCGGTTCGAATCCGGTGCCCCACCTAGTCATCGGCCCGGGACCGTGATCCGCCCTACGATCGGGAGATGCTCGTCGGGCGCCGGGCCGAACAGCTGGTCATCGACCGGCTGGTCGCCGGCGCCCGGATCGGGCAGGGCGGCGTGCTCGTGCTCACCGGTGAGCCGGGGATCGGGAAGACCGCGCTGCTCGACTACGCCGCGGGCCTCACCGAGGCGATGCGGGTGCTGCGGGTGACCGGCAGTGAACCGGAGAAGGACGTCGGGTTCGGGGGGCTCCTGCAGCTGGTGCAGCCCGCGCTCCACCTGCTCGGCCACATCCCGGCACCTCAGGCCGAGGCACTCGAGGTCGCGCTGGCGTTGCGCGAGGGGCCGGCGCCGGACCGGTTCGCGGTCGGTGCGGCCACGCTCAGCCTGCTCAGCCGGTTCGCCGACGAGCGGCCGCTGCTGCTGCTCGTCGACGACGCCCAGGCACTCGACCACCCGTCGGCCGAGGCGCTGGCCTTCGTGGCGCGCCGGCTGATGGCCGACTCGCTGGCGATCCTGATCAGCTCACGCCCCGAACCGGGCACTCCACTGCTCGGCTCCGGTGTGTCCCAGCTGGTCCTGTGCGGACTGACCGCCGAGTCGGTGGCCGAGCTCGCCGCCGCGGAGGCCGGCACCACGGTCGCGCCGGAGGTGGCCGCCGCCCTGCACGCGGCGACCGCCGGCAACCCGCTCGCCGTCGTGGAGCTGGCGCGGGACCCGGAGACGCTGGACCGGCTCACCCCGCTGTCGTTGGTGCCGGTCCCCGAGGCGGTGCTCGGCTCGTTCATGAGACGCGCCGGCATGCTGTCGGCCGGCACCCGGTCCGCATTGCTGCTCGCCGCCGTTGCGGACGGTGACCTCGGGCTGGTCGCTCGGGCCGCCGGTGCTCTGGACACCTCGGTCGAGGAGCTCGCCGCGGCCGAGGAGACGGGTCTGGTCGTGGCGTCCGCGGGCCGGTTGGCGTTCCGTCATCCCTTGGTCCGTTCCGGCGTGTACGCCGACGCGGCGCCGGACCTGCGCCGCCGCGCGCACCGAGCGGTGGCCCATGCCCTTCCCGAGTCGGATCTCGAGCGCCGCGCCTGGCACCTGTGCGAGGCCACCCTGGGCGTCGACGACGCCGTCGCGGACCTCATCGACGAGGTCGGGCGGCGCGCGCTCGGCCGTGGGGCGAACGCCGTGGCGGCAACCGCTTTCGAGCGCGCCGCGCTGCTCTCGTCGGTGGAGCAGACGAGAGCCTGGCGCTTCCTGGCGGCCGCGGACGCGGCCTGGCTGGCCGGACAGGCGGACCGGGCGCTCGCCCTGCTCGAGGGGGCCACCGGGCTGACCACGGACCGGACGCTGCTGGCCGGGATGGAGGGTCTGCGCGGCACCATCGGGATGCGGGCCGGTTCCCTGGAGGATGCTCGCCGGACCCTGCGGCGGGCGGCCGGCCTGGTCCGGTCCGTCGACCCGGACGCCGCCGTGATCCTGCTCGGGGACGCCGTGATGACCTGCTTCTTCATGGGCGACGCGATCACCGGGCTGGAGGCATCGGCGGAGGTGGAGGACCTTCTGCCGCGGACGACCTCCGACCCGGCGAGGATCCGCGGCGAGATGACGGTCGGGATGGCCGGGGTGCTCGCCGGGCAGCCCGGCATCGACCGGATCCGCGAAGCCGTGGAGGACCTGCTCGCACTGCCGGGCCTGGTCGACGATCCGCGGCGTCCGGCCTGGCTGGTGATCGGGCCGCTGTTCCTGCGCGAGTCGGAGACCGGACGGTCGCTGGTGCGGCACGCGGTGGAGGACCTGCGCACCCGCACCGCGCTCGGCGCCCTGCCCGGCCTGCTCTTCCTCACCTCGCGCGACGACGCGACGACGGACCGCTGGGAGTCGGCCCGGACCGGCTATGCAGAAGGGGTCCGGCTGGCGAGAGAGACCGGCCAGACCACCGATCTCGCGATGTGCCTGGCCGGGTTGACCTGGCTGCAGGCCCGGACCGGTCCCGAGGACGAGTGCCGAAGCAACGCGGACGAGGCGATGGCGCTCGCCCGGCGGCACCAGATCCACCTGGCCCGGGCCTGGGTCACCTTCGCCCTCGGCGAGCTCGAGCTCGGGCTCGACGAACCGGTCAGGGCGATCGCGCACTTCGAGGATCTGGACCGGCTGCTGTCGGACATCGGCGTCCTCGACGTGGACCTCGCACCCGGGCCGGAGCGGGCTGAGCTGCTGCTGCGCGTGGGCCGGCCTGCGGATGCACGGGCCGCCGCCGTGGGCTACCACGCGCGGGCGGCGGCCAAGGGGCAGCCGTGGGCGCTGGCGCGCGCCGAGCGGGCCCTGGCGATGACGACCGACCGCGAGGAGCAGGAGGCCCACTTCGACCGGGCACTCACCCTGCACCGGACCAACCCGGACACGTTCGAGGAGGGCAGGACGCTGCTCGCCTACGGCGCCGCCCTGCGACGTGGGCGCCACCGGGTGGCCGCTCGGGGCCGGCTCCGGTCCTCGCTCGACGCGTTCGACCGGGTGGGTGCCCGGACCTGGGCCGACGTCGCGGTCCGGGAGCTGCAGGCCACCGGCGAGACCGCACACCGCCGCGGCGACAGCAGCATCGACCTTTTGACGCCGCAGGAGCTGCAGATCGCGCGGATGCTGGGATCCGGGCGGACCACCCGGGAGGCGGCCGCGGCGCTGTTCTTGAGCCCGAAGACGGTGGAGTACCACCTGCGCCATGTCTACTCCAAGCTCGGCATCCGGTCGCGGGCCGAGCTCCGCTCAGCCCTGGAGCAGGGTTTGTAGCAGCCGCAGCGCCGCTTCCGGGTGCTTCCCGGCGAGCAGCCCGGCCGGCGCGAGCACGTAGTCGCGGTCCACGACCAGCCGCGGTGCTCGAGGCAGCTGCCAGCCACCGGGCACCTCGCCCGTCACCCGGGAGAGCACCCGGTCGGTGACCTCGTCGGAGTTGTTGCGCAGCACACCGCCGGAGCCGACCAGGACGTCGACCTCGCGCAGGTCCTTGCCCGTGCGCTCCAGGACGCGACCGTCGGGTCCGAAGGAGACCTGCTGCCTTCCGGCGTGCCGCCGCAGGGCAACGGCGATCGCGGCGGAGGCGATCAGCTCGTCCTCCTCGGACTCCTCCGGGTTCCCCGGCAGGAACGAGGGGTCGGTGCGACGTACCTGCGCGGCCTTGCGCAGGGACTCGGCCTGCTCGGCGGGGAGCACGTCGGAGACCAGTCCCTCCTCGACCGTCGAGATCGCGCTCCACCGCATCCCCAGGTCGCCCTCGACGGTGCGGGTCACCGGGACCGTGGCCACCACCTGGCGGGCCAGGCCGGCGTCCTCCGGGTCGATCTCGACCACCGAGTGCACGTCGGTGGTCGCCCCGCCGACGTCGACGACCACGACGTCACCGGCGCCGGGTCGTTCCGCGTCCAGGCCGTGTGCGAGCAGCTCCACGGCCGTGAGCACGACGTCCGGGGTGGCGCCTCGCACCATCGCGGTGAAGTCGGCCCGCCGGGACAGGTGCTTGCCGCCGATCACGTGGCGCAGGAACATCTCGCGGATCGCGGCCCGTGCCGAGTCCGGGGCGAGGACGCCGATCTGCGGGACCACGTTGTCGGCGAGCACGTACGGCGTACCTGCCGCACCGAGCAGGTCCGCCACCTCGTCCTGGGCCTCGACGTTGCCGGCGACGACCACCGGTCCGGGCCAGCGTCCCTCGGCGAGGGCATGGGCACATCCGAGCAGGACCTCGGCGTTGCCTCCGTCGGTGCCGCCGACCAGCAGCAGCACGTCCGGCTCGCTGGCGCGGACCTCGGCCAGTGCAGCCGCTGTGAGCCCTCCGCTGGCCACGTGCACCACCCGCCCGCCGCTGGACAGGGCGACCCGGCGGCCGGCCTCGGCGGTGACCAGCTCCTCGTTGCCGATCACGGCGATCCGCAGTCCTCCGCCGGCCGAGGAGCAGGCCAGCACGTCGGCGGCTGTGGCCCGCGGCTCGACCGCACTCAGCTGCTGCAGGCAGGCGTCCCAGCCGTCGAGCACGTCGGTGTCGATCGTGGTGCGGTGGTTCGCGGAGGCGACCAGCTCACCGGTGTCGAGGTCGACCAGCGCCGCCTTCGTGAACGTGGACCCGAAGTCCACGCAGGCGACCAGCCTCTGGCCGCGCGCGGTCACCCCGCCAGGGCCTGGTCTAGGTCGGCGATCAGGTCGTCGGCGGTCTCGATGCCGACGCTGAGCCGGACCAGGTCGGCGGGCACCTCGAGCTCGGTCCCGGCCACCGACGCGTGTGTCATCCGGCCCGGGTGCTCGATCAGCGACTCCACGCCGCCGAGCGACTCGCCCAGCGTGAACACGTTCGCCTTCGCGCAGGCGTCGAGGGCACGTTGCTCCCCGTCCTTGACGCGGAACGAGACGATCCCGCCGTACCGCTTCATCTGCTTGCTCGCGACCGTGTGCCCGGGGTGCTCCTCGAGGCCGGGATAGATGACCTGGGAGACCGCGTCGTGGCCCTGGAGGAACTCGACGACCTTCTCGGCGTTGTCGCAGTGCCGGTCCATCCGCACGCCGAGGGTGCGCAGGCCGCGCAGCACCAGGAAGGAGTCGAACGGTCCGGCCACGCCGCCGATCGAGTTCTGGTGGAAGGCGAGCTGCTCGGCCACCTCGTGGTCGCGGACGACGAGTGCGCCGCCGACCACGTCGGAGTGGCCGCCGCAGTACTTCGTCGTCGAGTGCACGACGATGTCGGCGCCGAGGGTCAGCGGCTGCTGGAGGTACGGCGAGGCGAAGGTGTTGTCGACCACGAGCAGGGCACCGGCGTCGTGGGCGACAGAGGCGATCGCGGCGATGTCACCGATGTTCAGCAGCGGGTTGGTGGGTGTCTCCACCCAGACCAGCTTGGTGGTTCCGGGCTGGATCGCAGCGCGCACGGCGTCCACGTCGGCGACCTGCGCGGGAGTGTGGTTCAGCCCCCACGGCTCCGCGACCTTCTTGAACAGGCGGTAGCTGCCGCCGTACGCGTCGTCGGGGATCACCACGTGGTCCCCGGGCCGGCACAGGGCGCGCAGCAGAGTGTCCTCGGCGGCCAGACCGCTGGCGAACGCGAACCCACGCTCGCCCTCCTCGAGGGCGGCGATGCACTCCTCGAGCGCGGTGCGGGTCGGGTTCGCGCTGCGGGAGTACTCGTAGCCGTTGCGCAGCCCGCCGACGCCGTCCTGCTTGTAGGTGCTGGTCGCGTAGATCGGCGGGATCACCGCCCCGGTGGTGGGGTCCGGGTCCTGACCTGCATGGATGGCGCGGGTCTCGAAACCTGCCTTCTGGGCCTGTTCAGTCATGGCGCCGACTCTAGCCTCGGGCGGGAAGGATTCGGGGTCCGGGTTCGTTGTGCGAAGTGGAAGACTGACCGCGTCGTCGAGACCGAGGAGAAGCCGTGCTGTTCAACCGCCACAAGCTCGAGATCCCCAGCGAGGACCAGGCCCTGGCCGGCCGTGCGGAGCAGTGGTTCTCGATCGCGGACCGGCACCGGGTGCTCGACGCGCCCGTGGTGACCGACGAGTCCAACATCCCCGAGGGGTTCGAGGTGGCGGTGTTCGGGCTCGGCTGCTTCTGGGGTGCCGAGGAGATCTTCTGGCAGGTCCCCGGGGTGTGGTCGACGTCGGCCGGGTACGCCGGCGGCAGCACGCCGAACCCGTCGTACGAGGAGGTCTGCTCC